>JACMMY010000068.1 GCA_014378805.1 Moraxellaceae bacterium | reverse complement strand
TTTTTTACAATTAAAAAATTACATCCGAATCGCTGTATAAAGCGCAATCGCTGCGAAAGCAGCAAATACAGTAGCTGCAATCCGTTGAATCAAATGTAATGGCACTTTTGCTTGAATGAATTTTCCGAGCAAAATCGCAAGCGCTGCTACACCGACCAGTCCTAACCAAGAACCTAAGCCCACCGCAAATGGCGCGTGATATTTTGCCGTGAGTGCAACCGTTAATAATTGCGAAGCATCGCCCCATTCGGCAGCAAATAAAACTGAAAATGAAACTAACGCCATTTTAAATGGTGAAGTGGTTACTACAGATTTCACTTCTTCATCCTCACCTGCGTGACGTGCTGAGCGCCATAAGACAATTGCACCAACCGCAAAGAGTGTTGCCACGATATACGCGCCGACATTTTCAGGCAATTTAGTCAGCAAAGACCCCGCCAAAACCGCAATAATACATTGCGCTAAAAAAGCAAGACTGACGCCAATAAATACTGGAAACTTATGATAGCGCGTAGAAAGAATGAGCGTGGCAATCAATGTTTTATCAGGTAGCTCGACAAGTAACATCGTGCTGAAGCTGGATAAGAAGGCAGCCCAGTTCATATACTGTAGTCCTTCGTAGAATGGTGTTTAAAGTTAAGCAGAATCAGATCAAAAAAGATGTATTTTTTCAGTGCGAATTTTAGGTTTTACGCAAAACGATGTCAAACCAAATGCAGTATTAAGTTCCTATACTGGCTTAGATTTTCATTTCATTTTCAGTCATACGGGTAATGAGAAAATCCAGAAAGCATACGATTCGTGAAGAAAGTTCAGTATTACGATAATACAGGGCATTAAATGCGCGTCCTTGAGAAAGCTCATGGCGAAGGTCAAAATCTTGCTTCAAGTCTGAACATCGCAGTATTCAATCTGGGTAATGCAATGGGCGCGTATGTAGCTGGTTTGGTCATTACCCATCAATTAGGACTGAATATAGTGCCTTGGGTTGCTGCGATATTGACAGTGATAGGTCTTGTGATTGCGATCTGGAGTTTGTTCCTCGATAAACGTCCTGTGAAAGTTCAAGCAATCGCTTAATGATTAGATCTGCCTAACGGTCTTAGATTGAGATGATCTGAGACCGTTATTACATAAAATTTTTATGGCGCATTAGCGTCCTTTATTTTCATAGAAAAAAGAGAGTTTTTTCTATGAATCTTATTGTTTCATTCCCGTGAATTTTTAACACCAACAATCCGCTACACGTTAAACTATCACCCTAATTGCCATCATCTTTTTAAGTCCAAATCGCTATGACTAATATCTCCAGCAACCAAGCCTTGTTCAACGCCGCAAGTGTCCACATTCCCGGTGGCGTTAATTCGCCAGTTCGCGCATTTAAAGGCGTGGGCGGTACACCTGTATTTGTGCAAAAAGCCAAAGGGGCGTATTTGTTTGATGCAGATGGCAAACGTTATATCGATTATGTCGGTTCATGGGGCCCAATGATTCTAGGTCATGCACATCCTGAGATTGTCCAAGCGGTGATTGAAGCTGCTGCGGATGGTTTGAGCTTTGGTGCACCAACACCGAGTGAAACCACCGTTGCTGACCTCATTTGTAAGATCATGCCGTCAATGGATATGGTTCGGATGACCAGTTCAGGAACTGAAGCGTGCATGAGCGCCATTCGTTTGGCACGTGGCTATACAGGTCGCGATAAGATCGTGAAATTTGAGGGTTGCTATCACGGTCATGCAGATTCTTTGCTGGTAAAAGCAGGGTCGGGCATGTTGACCTTGGGCGTACCAACTTCGCTAGGCGTACCAAAGGATTTAGCGCAGCACACGATCACGTTGCCGTTCAATGATAATGAAGCGGTGAAAGCCTGTTTTGCTGAATATGGTGATCAAATCGCTTGCATCATCGTTGAGCCAGTCGCGGGTAATATGAATTTGGTTTTACCCATTAAAGGCTTCCTTCAAACATTACGTGAGGAATGTACGAAAGCTGGCGCGGTATTGATTTTTGATGAAGTGATGACGGGTTTCCGTGTTGCTTTAGGTGGTGCGCAGGCGCATTACGGGATTACGCCTGATTTGACCACACTCGGTAAAATCATTGGTGC
This sequence comes from Moraxellaceae bacterium, assembly GCA_014378805.1. Taxonomy (GTDB): domain Bacteria; phylum Pseudomonadota; class Gammaproteobacteria; order Pseudomonadales; family Moraxellaceae; genus Aquirhabdus. Next base: position 270 of record JACMMY010000068.1, on the reverse strand, counting down.
AGGTCTGCCTGTGGGTGCGTTTGGTGGTAAACGTGAAATTATGAATTGCATCGCGCCGCTGGGTGGCGTGTATCAAGCTGGTACATTGTCAGGTAATCCACTCGCCATGCGTGCTGGAATTGCGATGCTGAAATTGATTTCTGCTGATGGTTTCTATACGCAATTATCGACCAAACTTTCATTGTTATTGAATGGTTTGAAAGCGATTGCTGATGATGTTGGGGTTCCGCTGCAAGTTCAACATGCAGGCGGTATGTTTGTGATTTATTT
>JACMMY010000067.1 GCA_014378805.1 Moraxellaceae bacterium | reverse complement strand
GCATCCTCAGCTCATTATTCGTAACGTAAGTTACTAGCAAAACCCCCCACCTCATGTCAGGTGGGGGGTTTTGCTTTTGTGCACTGAAATTTATTGGAAAATTAACAGCGTTAAACCATAGTGCTGCGGTAGAATAAGATCATTGAATTGAATACATGTTTATCACAAGTTTAGGAATAACGTCATGAGTAGCCAGATTATCAAGCCACCTAGTTCTCTTATCATTTTTGATACTACTCTTCGTGATGGTGAGCAAAGTCCTGGTGCTTCGATGACGAAAGAAGAAAAAATTCGTATTGCACGTCAGTTAGAAAAACTGGGTGTTGATGTGATCGAAGCAGGATTTGCGGCGGCAAGCGAAGGTGATTTTGATTCGATTTCGACTATTTCCAGCATTATCCGCAACTCAACGATTTGTTCACTAGCGCGTGCGAACGATAAAGATGTACGTCGTGCTGGTGATGCAATCAAACATGCAAATCGTGGTCGTGTGCATACTTTTATTGCGACCAGTCCAATTCACATGCAATACAAATTACGCATGAATGAGGATCAAGTGGTCGAAGCGGCTATTCGTGCTGTGAACTTAGCACTTGAATATACCGATGATGTTGAGTTCTCTGCTGAAGATGCGGTCCGTTCAGAAATTCCTTTTTTAGCACGAATTTTTGATGAAGTGATCCGCGCAGGCGCGAAAACTATTAATGTGCCGGATACGGTTGGTTATTCAACACCTGCATTATACGGTGATCTTTTTGCTCAATTGATTGCGCGTGTGCCCAATGCAGATCGCGTGATTTGGTCAACTCATTGTCATAATGATCTGGGTATGGCGGTTGCCAATTCTTTGGCAGCAGTGCAATCTGGTGCTCGACAAATTGAATGTACAATCAATGGTTTGGGTGAGCGAGCAGGTAATGCTGCGCTTGAAGAAGTTGTGATGGCAACTCGTGTGCGTAATGATTTGTATAATGTGACAACTAACATTCGCACTGAAGAAATTGTCCCAACCTCGCGTTTAGTTTCCGCAATTACCGGCTATGTGGTTCAGCCAAATAAAGCCATTGTTGGGGCAAATGCGTTTGCTCATGAATCGGGTATTCATCAAGATGGCATTTTGAAGCATCGTGAAACTTACGAAATTATGCGAGCCGAAGATGTAGGTTGGAATGCGAATAAACTGACTTTGGGTAAACTGTCTGGTCGTGCTGCATTCCGTTCACGTTTAGATGCGTTGGGTATTTCAATTGAATCCGATGACGCTTTGAATGCCTTGTTTGTACGTTTTAAAGAATTGGCTGATCGTAAAAGTGAAATCTTTGATGAAGATTTACATGCTTTGGTCAGTGGTCATCAAGGTGCGGATGTATGCAAACGATTTGAATTAGAAGAGCTTGAAGTGACCAGTAAGACTGGGGAAGTTCCTCGCGCGCATTTAGTGCTTAATTTTGATGGTAAAACTCATCCTGTTAGTGCAAATGGCTCTGGTCCAGTAGATGCAACATTTAAAGCAATTGAAGTCGTTGCGAAATCTGGTGCAACATTGGAGTTGTATTCGGTCAATGCAATTACCAGTGGAACTGACAGCCAAGGCGAAGTGGCTGTTCGTTTGAATCAAAATGGACGGATTGTGACAGGTCAAGGCGCGGATACCGATATTGTGATTGCGAGTGCGAAGGCTTATTTAGATGCATTGAATTGGCTAGCGACACAAGGCAAAGCAAACCCTCAAACAGACGAGGTGATGTAACTTTGTTACTTCAACAGGCACGCACACGAGCAGTTCTTGCCGCACTGGGTATTCCTCTTTGGGCTGCTCGTTGTGAGCAGACGCAAACTGTGCCAGGAATTTCAATGTGGAATAGGAAAGAAGAACAATCGATTTCGTCACAAGAAGATGCTGTTCAACCTATCATTAATAATATTGATGTTTCAGTTTCGGATAAGTCACATTCATTATCCGTGTTCAAAGAGCCTAAAAGTATTCTGTCTCAAGCTGAAGTGATTTCACCTCAAGCATCAACGCAATTGACCGTTAATAAAGCTCAATCAGATATCAAACCTGTTCGCCAGCCTTTCGCGCAAGCGATCGTTGCTAGTGAAACGGTTCATGTTGTTCAGGTTTTACGATTTAGTTTAGAAGCTCGTGTGATTGGTAATTGGGTCGTTTTGGTGTCTGTACAGGCCTTGAATCATCCTGATCGTAATTCGATGTGGAAGAATCTAAATCAAGCTTTTGTTTCTGATGCAACTGCTCATGAAGGTGGTCGATTAGATTGGCCGTTATCCGAAAGTGCTAGGTGGCAACATAATGATGGTGCGCAAGCTGCATTGATGGGTTTTTTAAGTCGTTTTGGTACAGAGCGGCGTATTGGATTGATGGGCGAATTGCCAGATGCTGTCATTCCTGAAAGATTAGAACGTTTGCCATCACTTGATGAGTTATTACAGGAGCCATTAAAAAAGCGCACGTTATGGCGTTTATTAACGGGCACTATTCGCTAAACATTCAAGCTTTCTGTCTTTGTCATTATCCTAAATATTTTCATTAAATTTTAGTTGTTAAGGTCGCATTGGCTAAGGCATTAATGCGGTTATTCAGCTGCTGCATGACAAAAAGTGATAAGGCAAAGAAATTTTACGCTGGAACCAATATCTCATACGAGTTTCTACGGAAGTAAAGACCATATATTGATTGTGCTGAATTCCATTGAGGATTGCTTGAGCGGCTTTTTCTGGCGTCACTGCTCTTTTTTTGGAGGTGTTCTTTGAGCGAAATAATATCTTTATTATAATGAAACTTGGCATGTTCTATAAACGTATTATAAAAAAAACTTGATTGAAAACATGATTTTAATTGGTAATCATGAAATG
>JACMMY010000066.1 GCA_014378805.1 Moraxellaceae bacterium | reverse complement strand
GCATGAAATTGACGTCACACTTTGGGTTGATGATTTATTCAGTTTTTCCAAATTAGCACCGAACATACATCCTCCCTTAGCTGAACAAAAACTAGAAAAAATCACCGTCTGTTTATGGCACAAAGATAATCGTGATTCATTAAGTCTGATGCATCAAAATCCCCTCGACATTCTGATCGAAGGTTTCGGCTGCCGCATCCCTGATTTTGTTATCGCAAAAATGGCGCAACAAGCTGAAATAGGCCTGCCCCCACTTTGGATTAACCTTGAATATCTCAGCGCCGAATCATGGGCTGTCGATTGCCATGTGATGCCATCCACCCACCCACAAACAGGATTAGTGCAGTATTTCTGGTTTCCGAGTTTTAGTGAAAAAAGCGGCGGATTGCTGCGTGAAGCCAATTTGATTAAAGAGCGTGATGAATTTCAAAATTCTGCTGCAACTCAAATAGAGTTTTGGTCAAAACTGAATATCACTGATTCAGATGATTTTGATCGTCGAATGTCGTTATTTTCTTATGAAAATACAGCCACTCACCATTTACTCGACAGTCTAGCAACTGATCATAAAAAAACCTTACTACTCGTCCCAGAAGGAAAAGCACTCACAGATATTTCTCGATGGGCTGAACAGCCTTTGCGGCAAGGTCAACGTATGACTAGGGACGCATTAACGATTGTCGTTTTGCCATTCTTAAATCATAAAAACTATGATCAATTACTCTGGGCGTGCGACTTAAACTTTGTGCGAGGCGAAGACTCGTTTATCCGTGCGCAATGGGCTGGCAAGCCTTTTATTTGGCATATTTATCCACAAGATGACGATGTGCATTTAATCAAATTAAATGCCTTTATGGACATCATTGCGACAGTCCATTCTAATGCTTTATGGCGCGAATCCATGTTGGCGTGGAATACACCAAATGTTGTTTATGAATGGTCAAAAGTATTTGTGCATCTCACCGATTGGCAACTGATGGCGCGAGAATGGCAGGGTTATTTAACTGCGCAACAAAGCCTCTCAACCAAGCTCGTGCAGTTTTTTCAGCTCAAGCACTCACTATCCGATGAATAACTGTAAATAACCAAAAAATCTCATGCCGAACATACAGAACAATCATCAATTTTACCTAAAAATCGGGTAGAATCGCGCCTTATCAAAACGCTCCGTAGGATCCACTCCGCATGAAAACCGCACAAGAAGTCAAATCTGGCAACGTAATTATGGTTAATGGCAACCCGATGGTTGTTTTGAAAACTGAATTCAACAAATCAGGCCGTAACTCAGCTGTTGTCAAAATGAAGATGAAGAACTTGTTAAACGAACAAGCTCAAGAATCTGTTTATAAAGCTGACGAAAAATTCGATCAAGTTATTCTTGAAACCAAAGATGTCACCTACTCATACTTCTCTGATCCAATGTACATTTTCATGGATGAAGAATTCAATCAATACGAAGTTGAAGAAGAAAACTTGGGCGATACCAAGAGCTTCATCGAAGACGGCATGACTGATGTTTGTGAAGTGACCATGTACGAAGGCAAAGCAATTTCTGTTGAATTGCCAACCATCATCGTTCGTGAAGTTGAATACACCGAACCAGCAGCAAAAGGCGACACTTCAGGTAAAGTCACTAAAGTTGCTAAACTGAAATCAGGTTTTGAGTTACAAGTTGCGTCATTCATCGAAATCGGCGAACGCATCGAAATTGACTCACGTGATGGCACATTCCGTTCACGTTCAAAAGCATAATCCCCTATCGGATTGCATGCTCAACCTATGCATGTTAAAAAAGAGAGCCTCGACTCTCTTTTTTATGTCCTCTCATTAGGAAAATAACGGCATGCACCCCAGCAAAGTGAGTCGTAATCAACTCACGGATTTGCCCAATATTGGTAAGGCCTGTGCAGCAGATTTACGATTGCTTGGAATTTTAGAACCGCAACAACTCATTGGCAAAAACCCTTATGAATTGTTTGAAATTTTATGTCATAAAACAGGCCTGAAAATTGATCCATGTATGTTGGATACGTTTATTTCTATTACCCGTTTTATGGATGGCGAAGCGCCACAACCATGGTGGGCTTACACCGAAGAACGAAAAAATTTGGCACGGAATAGTTTAAGCTGATCCACGCATAAACGGAACGCGGCGAAGTTTAGCGACCATATCACCAATTTCTGCGACTTTTTCCAGTGCTTCACTCATTTTAGCAATCGCATCAATGTTATCAGTCAGCATCGCTAGTTTTTCTAAGGAATAACGCATTTCTGCAATCGCTTCAATGTGCGTACCCAAATCAGCTAGACGTTGCAGCGTTTGTTGCATCACTGTCATTAAATCAATATTTTCACCCAATGCCGCAATCTTATCGAGTGAAGTAGTCATCTCAGCAATCGTTTGTACATGTTCAACCACTTTAGACAACTGATTGAGCGAACCTTTCATACTTGAAATGGTTTTAATATCAAAAGAAATTTCATCTAATGAGCGCCCCATGTCAGCAATTGCACGTGTATCCGCAGACATCTGCTTAATTGCGGTACTCATACTTGAGACTTCATGATTGTCGCGCGCGACATTCGCAATAAGGATTAAAAATTCCAGTAATACACGACAGATCGCAGCTAAGACGACTAAAGTAAATGGTGATGCAATGACGTAGATCCAGCCACGAAGCTGAGAGTCATCAAACGCAGACCACACGACATGAACTAAAATCCCAAATGACGCTAACAGCAATAACGGATATAACACTGGCAGCAATTCAAGCGCAGTCAGACGTTTAGTAAATGAGAAATTAAATAAAATATTAAAACTTTGTCTAAGCAGCTGTGTAAATTGCTTCATGTATCGGCTTTACTCTCAATATATTTACGGTTTGATAATGCCGTGGGTGCTCGCTTAGTATGGGCAGCTCACATGACATACAAGTGTTCATTACCATAAAGTTATACAAATAATCCTACACGAAAATTTTCTGAAGCCGCCTCTAAGTGTCCTACGAGCTTTGAAGTTTTGAGTGGTTAATGTTTGATCAACGTGAACGATCCACTATCGCTCAAACAAAAAAGTCATTATTAACAAATTATTAGCATAAAAATCCCGCCATAATCAGCGGGACTTTCTTTTTAAAACCGAGCTATTTAAACCAGAACCTTAGTTCTTAGTTTTATCAACGATTTTGTTTGCTTGGATCCAAGGCATCATTGCACGGAGTTTACCGCCAGTGACTTCGATACCATGTGCAGCGTTGTTACGACGACGTGCAGTCATCGATGGATAGTTTGCAGCGCCTTCAGCGATAAACATTTTTGCGTATTCACCAGATTGAATGCGTTTCAATGCATTACGCATTGCAGTACGTGACTGTTCATTGATCACTTCTGAACCAGTTACATATTCGCCGTATTCTGCATTGTTAGAGATCGAGTAGTTCATGTCAGCGATACCGCCTTCGAACATCAAATCAACGATCAATTTCAATTCATGCAAACATTCGAAATACGCCATTTCTGGTGCATAACCTGCTTCAACCAAAGTTTCGAAGCCCATTTTTACCAATTCAACAGCACCACCACATAGAACCGCTTGTTCACCGAACAAGTCAGTTTCTGTTTCGTCTTTGAATGAGGTTTCGATGATACCAGTACGACCACCACCAACGCCTGATGCGTAAGCAAGAGCCAAGTCACGAGCTTTACCAGAAGCGTCTTGGTAAATCGCGATCAAATCAGGAACACCGCCGCCACGAACGTATTCTGAACGTACAGTATGACCTGGTGCTTTTGGAGCAACCATGATCACGTCTAAGTCAGCGCGTGGAACAACTTGGTTGTAATGCACAGCAAAACCGTGTGCGAATGCCAATGTGCCGCCTTGTTTCAGGTTTGGCTCGATTTCGTCGCGATACAATTTTGATTGGAATTCATCTGGAGTCAGAATCATCACAACATCAGCAGAAGCAACTGCTTCTTTAACTTCGCTTACTTTCAGACCTGAGTTTTCAGCTTTTGCCCATGAAGTTGAACCTTTACGAAGGCCTACAACCACGTCAACACCAGAATCTTTCAAGTTCAGTGCATGCGCATGACCTTGTGAACCGTAACCAATGATGGCTACTTTTTTAGCTTGGATGAGGGAAAGATCACAATCTTTATCATAAAAAATGTTCATGCAGCACTCCAATACATCTTAGTTAGTAACAAATGTGGTAAAAATCTAAAACGACTTCAATTTATGGCGCGCAATTTAACAGTTATTAAGCTAAATTGCAGCCTTCAACGGTATTTTTTTTCAAAGAAGGTCAAAAGCAAATCTTCCCTAGCCCTCCTTTTTCTTAGGAGGGAACTATCTTTGGCTTCGCCAAAATAGAAAAGCTCCTCCCTTTTCAAAGGGAGGTTGGGAGGGATTTTACTTTTGCCTCTAAAATTAAACGCTTAAAACTTTTTCGCCGCGTGCAACACCCAGTACACCAGAACGCACGACTTCTAGAATCGTGTTTTCTGACAATGCTTCGATAAAGCCGTCTAACTTATCGGTCGCACCCGCGATTTGAATCGTATAAGTCGTCGGTGTGACATCGACCACTTGCGCACGGAAAATATCCGCAGTACGTTTGATCTCTGCACGCGCAGCACCAATCGCTTTCAGTTTAATCAACATCAATTCACGTTCAATATGTGAACCTTCTGATAAATCAACGACTTTAACCACTTCAATCAACTTATTCAGCTGTTTGGTGATTTGCTCAATTTTGTGTTCATTGCCATACGTGGTCAGTGTTAAACGTGACAACGTTGGATCTTCGGTCGGTGCCACATTCAGCGTTTCAATGTTGTAGCCACGTTGACTGAATAAACCCACTAAGCGTGACAAAGCGCCCGCTTCGTTTTCGATCAAAACAGAAATAATATGGCGCATTATGTACGCTCCCCTTTTCTTAACCACATATCGCGCATGGATTGTTGAGCGATTTGCATTGGGTAAACGTGTTCTTTTGGATCAACGTAAACATCCATATAAACCAAACGATCAGTCATCGCCATTGCTTCTTTCATTTTGCTTTCAAGCTGTGATGGATCGGTAATTTTCATACCAACATGACCATAGGCTTCGACCAATTTCACGAAATCAGGTAATGATTCCATGTATGAGCTTGAATGACGACCTTCGTATTGCATGTCTTGCCACTGTTTAACCATACCGAGTGAACGGTTGTTTAAGCAGAGAATTTTGACTGGCAAGTTGTATTGCAAACACGTCGAAAGTTCTTGGATGTTCATCTGAATCGAGCCTTCGCCTGTGATACAAACGACATCGCGCTCAGGAAAGGCAAGCTTACAGCCCATCGCATACGGCAAGCCAACGCCCATCGTACCCAAACCACCTGAATTGATCCATTGACGGGGTTCGTCGTATTTGTAATACAACGCAGCAAACATTTGATGTTGACCTACATCTGAGGTAATAATCGCTTTACCGTCAGTGATTTTATAAAGCATTTCGACGACTTGCTGAGGCTTCATTTCGCCATCATCAGCTGCGTCATAACGTAATCCATGACGTTTACGCCATTCGTTAATTTGATCCCACCAATTGCCAATCTCAGTTGGATTGGGTTTGTTCACGCTGAGCTGTTTCAACTGTGTCAGCATTTCGGCCAATACAGGCTCAACCGCACCAACGATTGGAATATGCGCCATCACCGTTTTTGAAATCGCCGCTGGGTCGATATCAATATGAATGATTTTTGCGTCTGGGCAGAACTTAGCTGTGTTATTCGTGACACGATCATCAAAACGCGCCCCAATACACAAGATCACATCAGAATGATGCATTGTCATATTGGCTTCGTAAGTGCCATGCATCCCGAGCATGCCGACGAATTGTGGATCAGTTCCAGGGAACGCGCCCAATCCCATCAATGTATTCGTCACAGGAAAATTGAGCAAATGCGCAAGTTCAGTCAGGTGATGCGAAGCATTACCCTGTACGACACCGCCACCCGCATAAATAATCGGACGTTTCGCAGATAAAAGTTCATCAATTGCTTTACGGATTTGACCTGCATGACCTCGACCCGGTGGCAAGTAAGAACGTAGTTTTACTTTTTCAGGATATTCGTAAGGGAATTTTTCGGCTGGATTGGTCATATCCTTGGATATATCAATCACAACTGGCCCTGGACGACCTGTGCTAGCGATATAAAAGGCTTTTTTGATAATCATTGGAATTTCGCTAGCGTGACGCACTTGGAAACTATGCTTTACGACTGGACGCGAAATACCCAACATATCTGTTTCTTGGAACGCATCTTCACCGACCAAATGCGACGGCACTTGACCCGCAATGACGACCATTGGAATCGAATCCATATAGGCCGTTGCAATGGCAGTAATGGTATTGGTCGCACCCGGACCTGAGGTAACCAACACGACACCCGTCTCGCCTGTAGAGCGTGAATAGGCATCCGCCATATGTCCTGCAGCTTGCTCATGACGCACAAGAATATGTTCAACTTTATCTTGGCGAAACAATGCATCATAAATATGCAAAACCGTGCCACCTGGATAACCGAATAGGTACTTAACCCCTTCGTCTGCCAATGCACGAATCAGCATTTCGCCGCCAGAAAGTAATTCTACTTTAGAATCAGCTTTCTTCTCACTCGCTTGTTTTTCAGTATTTTCCAATTTCACTCACCCTAATCACACTAATTTCAAACAACTCGTTGCTCGGTCTACTTATTTAAAATAATAGATAAGCAACATGAGCCCAGAATGCGGCATGCAATCCAGACAATCTTAGATTTTGGTGCTCGATAAAGAGCTGAATTTTGACGGCAGAGCAGAAAATCATACACTGGTAAGTGTGACCAGAATAAGACATGCAGCGCATTCGGATGAGAATGCCCCTAAAGCATCAACATGCCACTCTCGATAGAGTAGATGTTCGCCAAAGCTAAAAGATTTACATACCAAAGGGTGGTCGGCATGAGCATCAATTTAAAGATTTATCTATTTTCTTAAATTTAGAGCCTGACGTCAAGGACTAACTCTGCAAGGCGAATAACAATTAGAATCAATCATCATTTTTTTGATTGAAATGTCGTGCAATCTTCTTTATAAAGAAGGATTATCTAATAATACATAAGGAATGTTTTAAATGGCTACATTTGCTCGATTCAACGGATTGACTTCAATCACACTCACTCCGATGTTAATAACCTTAATCATGGGTATGGTTACCACTAACTCTGCACATGCCGAACAGTATTGCAAGTCTGTCGACCAAAGTGGCAACGCCAGTTACACCCTTGCACCAGAGTCAGGATGTAATAAAAAGAAATTTAAAACGATTGCAGTTAGTCACCACATCACACCACAGGTAGCTACTCAAACACCGAATCAGCAGACCGAAAAATCAGCCGATAAAGCTCCTGCAGGAATTCAAACAACGCCGACAACAACTGTTGCAACCACCCCATCAGCAGCAACACCAGAATCGACGACAAAAACACCTATTTCAACAGCAACAACAACGTCGACAAAAACATCTACTATTAATCCACCAGTGACTAAACAGCCGAACATACCAACGTCTCGTAGGAATAAGGATTGCACTACTCCTGTTTGCGATTAACTTCGATCGAGAGTTTTTAGAATTCAATGTACAGAAAGGCATAGGGCAGATGAATGCAGCGCAATGTTAAATTTATTTTACTCACAATATCGCCTTTATTAATGATCGCTTTACAGACAAGCCATGCCCAACCTTTCTTCAAATGGATCGATGAAAATGGTGCAACGCACTACACTCAAACCCCACCACAACAAAAATCTTCACAACAATTAACGTTCAACAGCACCCAAAAGCCAAGTTATGAAAAACCAATCGAAATAATGCAATCGATCCAAACAAGGGATAACTGCACTAAACTAAAGAAAACTGTTGCTGATTACAGCAATGGAGTACGCTCTACACAGGTAGAGTCAAATGGTGAGGTTTCACTCATGATTGACGGTCAGAAAATAGTTGGTGCTCGTGGTCTTGCAGCCCAGTACGCAAAAGACTGCGGATATGGAAACCAAGTGCAATAGATTGGCTGTTTTAATCAAGATTGAATATCGCTTTGGTTGTTTTTATGCTTTTTAGGAGAATGAAATGCGTCGCAATAAAAAATGGATTTTAGCAGTAATTCCTTTGACTGCCTTATTAATTTCAACGATTAGTCATGGTCAACCTTTCTACAAATGGGTCGACGATAAAGGCGCGACTCACTATACGCAAACACCACCACCGCAAAAAGCGGCACAAAAAGTGACTGTGAGTACTCACACACCAGAAGACAGTGCAAATGAAATTAAAAACCTGAATGATCAAGCAAGCAAAAACTTGAAAGCAACGACTGAAGAAGAAGCCGCTGCCAGCAAAAAAAAATTAAATGCTGCCGCAGATACTGAACGTCGAAATAAAAATAGTGCCGCGTGTCAGCACGTTAAAGCGAATCAAGCACTGTTACAAACGGGTCAACGTATCCACACATTTGATGCCAAAGGTGAAAGAAGCTATCTGACTGAGGAGCAAAAATCTGCTCAAATTAAACAGCAAGCGACACAAATCAAGAATGATTGCTCACAGTGACTACTATCAACTCAGAACATCGTATAAAGCTTGCCGATGTTTTGAGTATGTTCAAAATTTAGTAAACAATAAAATCCTACACACTGCAACGTAACTGTCATCACCTATTCATCATTTTGTAAAACATCATGCGCACACTAAGGAACAAGTTTCTTTATAGAGCGCTATTTCAATGTTGCCAAATTTTCGAGTTTCTTTTCTAGCATTAACTGTATGTTCAATATTGTCTGGCTGTGGTGGGAGCAACGATAAAACAGTTGCTACAAATCCTACTCCTGTAAACCCTACTCCTGTTGCTAAGGCAAAGAATGTCATTTTCATGCTCGGAGATGGCTACGGTATGACCACCATGACTGCTGCACGAATTTATAAAGTGGGTGAAGATGGTGAACTCACATTAGATACCCTTCCTGAAACTGCATTCGTCAAAACATTTTCTAACGATGCTCAAGTCACGGACAGTGCGCCATCAATGGCAGCCTATATGACTGGCGTTAAGATGAACAACGAAGTCATTTCAATGAGCACAGATACTTCTGCACGCAGCCCATCAGGAGTCGATTACGTTGCAAAAACAGGTGATTCAACCTGCCCAGATGGTAATGGCAAAGCGGTACAAACGTTACTTGAATTATTTAAGTCTAAAGGCATGCCTGTCGGCGTTGTCACGAACACACGTATTACCCATGCAACGCCTGCAGATACTTACGCGCATATTTGTCATCGTGATGGTGAAAACGCGATTGCGGCTCAGTTGACTCCGAATGGCGCTGGGTATAATAAAGCACTGGGTGATGGTGTTGATATATTCCTCGGTGGTGGTAAACAGTTTTTTACACCGACAACCTCTGGCGGCAAACGCACAGATGGTCGTGACTTAACCACAGAACTCAAAACTTCGAATTACAAAGTTGTTGGAACAAGTGCTGAACTCGCGGCAATTGATCCAGCCAAACTTGCAGGAAATGAAAAAATCGCTGGCTTATTTACGAACAGTCATATGTCTTATAACCTTGATCGTGATCCTACAAAAGAACCTAGTCTTGCAGAGATGACGGGCAAAGCTATCGATGTTCTAAATAAAAAAGCGAATAACAAAGGTTTCTTCCTGATGGTAGAAGGTGGTCGTATCGATCATGCGTTACATGAAACAACAGCACGTAAAGCACTCGAAGAAGCATCCATGTTTGACGACAGCTTGAAAACTGCAATTACCAAAATGAAAGCCGTTGATCCAGACCTTAAAAATACATTAATCGTTGTCACAGCAGACCATGATCATAGCATTGTGCTCAATGGTTACGCCAAGCGCACAGGAAAAACAACAGACAGCAACCCAGGTGTACTTGGCTTGGTGAAGAACTACGTCACAGGTTTGGAATCGCTCGATATCAACAAAATGCCTTATAGCATTATTGGTTTTGGTAATGGTGAAAACCGCCCAATGACTCGCACTGCCCTCACTGATGCGACTGTTTTCGATAAAAATTACCACCAAGAAGCAGTTATTCAAACGGCAGCAGGTAGCGAAACTCATGGTGGCGCTGATGTATTCCTCGGTGCGATTGGTAACGGTGCAGACCTGTTCTATGGCGCGCTGGAAAACATCGAAGTTTATGGACTCGTTCGTAAAGCAACCGGTCTATAAATTTTAAAATCAATTGAATAAAACACATACGAATTCATTAGGAATGCTTTTATGAAAGATTACACACTATTCAGCAGCACACTGAAAAAAACCTTGCTGATCACCTGCCTTGCCTCTGCAAGTAGCGCATATGCCGCAGGCGAAGCAAAAAATGTCATTTTCTTTTTAGGTGATGGGATGGGGCCGACTACCGTGACGGCTTCACGTATTTATGCCTACGGCGAATCAGGCAAATTGACGATGGAAAGTTTGCGTCGCACTGCCCGTATCAAAACTTTTTCTAACGATGCACAAACAACGGACAGTGCACCATCTATGTCAGCGTATATGACTGGCGTCAAAATGAACAACGAAGTCATTTCGATGAGTCCAGACACCAAAGCATTTGATTCAAGCGCCAAACCTTACATTAGCGGATCGGATACCACTTGCCCTACTAGCGGCAATGGCACACCCGTCACCACACTCCTTGAACTGGCTAAAACCAACGGTAAAGCAGTGGGTGCAGTCACTACAACCCGTATTACTCATGCAACACCAGCGGCCACGTTTAGTCATATTTGTAATCGTGACGGGGAAAATGACATCGCATCACAAGCTGTACCAGGCAATCCACGCTATAACGCAAAATTAGGTGATGGCATTGACGTATTACTCGGTGGCGGTCTGCGTCATTTCCAACCAAGTACAACTTCAGGCTCGAAACGGACTGATAGCCAAGACTTAGTCGCACAATTAGGCGCAAAAGGTTATTCAGTGGTCACGACTAAGACTGCATTCAATGCTATTAATCCAGCAACAACCTCAAAACTAGTCGGTTTATTCAATAAAGATCATATGAATTACGATCTTGATCGCGTCAAAAACGCATCGATTGATGAGCCTTCACTTGCCGATATGACGACTAAAGCAATTGACGTATTGTCTAAAAATAACAAAGGTTATTTTTTAATGGTTGAAGGCGGTCGTATTGACCATGCATTGCATGGCACCAATGCAAAACGCGCCCTACAAGACACGATTGCATTCGATAATGCTATTAAGGCGGCTCTGTCAAAAGTGGATTTGAAAAATACACTTATCGTTGTCACAGCTGACCATGATCACACGATGGCATTCAACGGTTACTCACATAAAGGAAATAACATCCTTGGTTTAACCACCAAATACCAAGACAAAAAACTGGCTAGCGATGTCAATGGCAAACCCTACACCACACTGGTCTTCGGAAATGGTGGCGGTGCACGTGATTCAGTGCGTGCTGACTTGACCAATGTAGACACCACTGCGGATGACTACTTGCAAGAAGTCGGTGTAAAACTTGGTACTGCTGGCTCTGAAACGCATGGCGGCGGCGACGTATTCTTGTTTAGCTCAGGCGCTGGCAGCACAGGCTTCAAAGGCACTTTAGACAATACTAAAGTGTTTAATGTGGTCAAAACAGCGTTTGGATTTTAATGAATCATTAATTTTCACACGCAAATAACGCAGCTTCCAAATCAGAAAGCTGTTTTATTTTTTAAGTTTTATCTATTTATTTACTGGAACACTCATGACATTTAAACAACTGATATTGATTAGCTCGCTGATCATTTCAAGCACATTGACCTTCGCGGCAAATGAACAACCATTAGCGCTGCTATTGACCAACGATACACAATCACTAGGCAGTGATGGAATATTTAGAACTGAGCATTTCCAAGAACAACTCATTCGTCAACAAAATACAGTTTGGGTTGCCCGCGTCATTCCGAAGGGCGCACATAACGCCAAAGAACACGCCAAACATGACGAGGATCACAAACATCTGGATGTCAGTGCCGCTGCACGTTTAATTGCCAAAGATAATAAAGGTCAGCTCAATGTTCGCCTCGTCGAATTCAATGACAAATTCATCGTTAATGTTCCAAAAGCAGAATATGATGCCGTAGGTTTTGATGGAAACTGGAATACTGCTTATTATTTAATCGACCCTGCGACTTTGAAAAAATTCAAGGCAACCAATCGAACCGCGCCTAAAAATGCACGCTGGTTTGAGAGCCAAAATCCACAATCATTCATTCACGTACTTTGGGATGAAAAAAACCAATATCCACTTCAAGTTGAAAGCGGAAGTTTGGATGGGCGCTTAAAACGTACGGTCAAAGCAAGCGTACAACCCTTTCCAGCAAAGACGCCATGGTCAGTCATTAGCAAATTCAACGTTAAAGATTATTCAGATTTTTTAGACTAACGCCTTTATTGGATTGCTCTGTCAATTTTGACATAAAAAAACAGCTGCCCACGCAGCTGTTTTTTACATCAAATACCAAAAAAAAATCACAACCCAGTGATGTCAATGCCCAATCTACAAGCCAATTCGGCTATGCTATACCAAATCTTTTTCTGACATATTTCTTGCGCCATGACTGATACAACTTCTGCTTTGACCCAAACTAACAACGCTCAAAATATTTCTGCAGAATATCAACCGAGCGAAATCGAGCCGCGCATTCAAGCCGACTGGCATACTCGCCAATCATTTGCCGTGTCGAATACGCCAGATCAAAGCAAAAAAAATCGCTATATTCTGTCCATGTTCCCTTACCCATCGGGCAAGTTGCACATGGGACACGTGCGTAACTATACGATTGGCGACGTGATTAGCCGTTTTTATCGCTTGAAAGGCGACAATGTTATGCAGCCAATGGGATGGGATGCATTTGGTCTGCCTGCCGAAAACGCTGCAATTGCCCATAAAGTTGCGCCAGCAAAATGGACTTCTGAAAATATCGATTACATGCGTAATCAACTAAAATCACTGGGTTTATCTGTTGATTGGAATCGTGAAATTGCGACGTGCACACCTGAATACTATCGCTGGGAACAATGGCTTTTTGTTCAGCTTTATAAGAAAGGCCTGATTTACCGCAAACTTTCAACAGTGAACTGGGATCCGATTGATCAAACCGTTTTGGCCAATGAACAAGTCATCGACGGTCGCGGCTGGCGTTCAGGTGCTCTCGTTGAAAAACGTGATATTCCCATGTATTACTTCCGCATCACCGATTACGCGCAAGAATTATTGGACGACTTAGACACGTTGACCGATTGGCCACCGCAAGTCGTCGCGATGCAAAAAAACTGGATCGGTCGCTCAACCGGAATGGACTTAACCTTCCCGTCTGAACATGGCGATTTAACGGTTTATACGACGCGCCCAGATACATTCATGGGTGTGACTTATGTCGCAGTAGCTGCGGAACATCCGCTTGCTGTGAAGGCCGCTGCGATTCAGGAAAAAGCAGGCAATCCAGCGCTGAAAGCATTCAACGAAGAATGCCGCATGGGTTCAGTGGCAGAAGCCGATCTTGCCACTGCTGAAAAGAAAGGCATGGCAACAGGTTTGTTTGTTCAGCATCCCATTACAGGCGAAGACATCCCTGTTTGGGTCGCAAACTATGTGCTGATGAGTTACGGTTCAGGTGCAGTCATGGCGGTTCCTGCCCATGATGAACGCGATTTTGAATTTGCGAATAAGTATAACTTAGCGATTAAACAAGTCATTAGCGCGCCTGCTGATTTTGACATTGCGAATACAGCATTTACTGAACGCGGCACGTTGATTAATTCTGGCGAATTGGACGGTCTCGACTTTGATGGTGCATTTGCCAAACTCTTAGAAAAGTTAGAAAGCCAAGATCAAGCGAAAGGTCGTGTACAGTTCCGTCTACGCGACTGGGGTGTGTCACGCCAGCGCTATTGGGGCTGCCCAATCCCGATGATTAACTGCACCAGCTGCGGTCAAGTGCCTGTGCCAGAAGATCAATTGCCTGTCGTTTTACCGACCGATGTTGTGCCAGATGGTTCGGGTAATCCATTGGTGAAAATGCCTTCTTTCTATGAAACGACCTGTCCTTCATGTGGCATCGCGGCTAAACGTGAAACAGACACGCTGGATACGTTCGTCGAATCAAGCTGGTATTACGCCCGCTATGCATCACCAGAATATCAAAGTGGTCTGGTTGATCCTCAAGCAGCACAAAGCTGGCTGCCAGTCGATCAATACGTGGGCGGCGTAGAACATGCGATTCTGCATTTGCTTTATGCCCGCTTCTTTCACAAATTAATGCGTGATGAAGGCGTTGTACAAGGTAATGAACCTTTTACCCGCTTACTCACTCAAGGCATGGTATTGGCAGATACGTTCTATCGTGAAGATGCCGCTGGCAAGAAAACGTGGATTAACCCAGCCGATGTCACCTTGGAAAAAGACGATCGAAGCCGTGTTTTATCTGCGGTTCTCACTGCGGATGGTCAACCAGTCATCATCGGCGGCATGGAAAAAATGTCTAAATCGAAAAATAATGGCGTTGATCCACAAGCCATCATTGATCAATTTGGCGCAGACACTGCTCGTATCTTTATGATGTTTGCTGCACCACCAGATCAGTCATTAGAATGGTCTGATGCAGGCGTTGAAGGCTCTAACCGTTTCTTGAAACGTGTTTTCCGTCAGACCAGCTTGCATTTGCAATCTGCTCATTTGAATGCGGAAAATCTGACAGTAGCGGACACATCTAAACTCAGCGCACAAGGTCGTGAACTACGATTAAAGTTACATGAAACAATTCAGAAAATTGCGGATGACATTGAACGCCGCCAATCGTTCAACACTGCCATTGCTGCACTCATGGAATTATCAAACGCCATTGGTAAGTTTGAAGCGACTGATGCGAATGAATATTTAGTTGCGCGCGAAGCAATAACAGGGTTGCTGATCATGCTTGCTCCATTCGCTCCGCACTTGGCTCAAGACTTATTGGCGAAATTTGATATTGATGTGACGACAGCGCTATTTCCACAAGTAGATGAAACTGCACTAGTTCGATCAACTCAAAACATCATGGTACAAATCAACGGCAAGTTACGCGGTAAACTCGAAGTAGCACTCGACATTGGTAATGATGAATTAATCGCACTTGCCAAGGCATTGCCTGACATTCAGAAGTTCCTGACCAGCGAACCAAAGAAAGAGATTGTAGTCAAAGGCCGTTTGGTCAACCTTGTCTTGTAAAATCGATTATCGAATGTTGGTAAACACCAGCATTCGTTACATGAAACAAATGCATTATGATATTGGTTAGAAGATTCTAATTTTATTGAATAAAATTAGAATTCAGGCCATTTAATAAATACTGGATAAACAAAGATGAATAAGACAATGACAGTACAAGCTCGCGATTACGTTACAAGTAACTTTCGTGCAACGTTGGTCTTTGCCCTTGCCTTACTGCTTGGAGCATGTGGATTTCATCTGCGCGGTAGCGCGGACATTCCAGATATTTATAAACATTTGCAAGTCAAAACCACACAAAACACGCCACTTGAAAAATGGCTTCGTGCTGAACTCATCGGCTTACGCGTTCAACTGGATGAATCAACTTCACCCATTTTGCACATCCTTGCAGTGCGCCCTACACGTCAGGAATTAACAGGTTCTTTAACTGAAATTCAAATTGGCGTAGAAGTAGATTTCCGTATGGAAGATGCTCAAGGCGAGCCTTTGACTGCGATTCGCACCATTTCGTCACGTCGTAGCTTCCAATACAACCAAAATACTGTCGGCATTCAAAGCCAACAAGAAGAGCTACTGCAAACTGATTTGTATCAAAGTGCCGCACAGCAAATCGTGAGACAAGTTGCAACAGGTCGCCTTCCAGCTCTTTCAAAATCTGCCAGTTAAGTCATTGCGCCGAATGAATGTTCTAATCTTAAACGCTTCTTGGAAATGCAATCAATGAAAGCGGATTATCAAAGTGCAAAGCAACGCGTCAGCAAAATGAAAGGCGCTTGGCTGCTGCATGGCGATGAACCGCTGCTGGCTCAAAGCCTACTTGATCAATGTCGCCAAGCTTGGCGCGAACAAGATATTGAGCGTCATCGCGTCGATTTGACCAGCGCTTCGGAATGGCGTGAAGCGTTAGCGCAATTGGATAATTTATCGTTATTTTCAAATACGATGGCACTGGAAATCCATGGCACGCATAAACCTGATGCAGCGGGAATGCTTGCATTAGAGCGATTTATGCAGCATTCGGGCGATAATATTTTAATTATCAACATGCCGAAACAAGACAATGCCGCGCAAAAAACCAAGTTCTTTCAGCTCTTAGATGCGAATGGTTTAGTCGTTTCGCTTGCCATTCAAAATGACAAAGACCGTCAAATTTTTCTAGATGCACAGGCAAAAAACTACAACGTTCAGCTCTCTCCAGAAGCTTGGTCTGCCCTCCTTGAACAAACTGAAAATAATCTGCTTGCCGCTCAGCAAGTTATGATTCGACTGTCTTTTTTGACCGAACCGAATACGGTTGTTAATGTTGAGCAGCTATTGCCAGCATTGTCAGATCAATCACGTTATAGCTTATTTGATTTAAGTGATGCAGCATTACAAGGCAATATAGAACGGACAGTGCGGATTTTGAATTATTTGCACGAATCAGGCGAAGCAGATTCTCTGATTTTATGGACGATTTCACGTGAAATGCGTTTATTGATTCAACTGCTCGAACCGTCTAATCAGGGCAATTTTCAAGCACTCGGCATTTGGTCAAATCGCCAGAGTCTGTACCAAAAAGCCATGAGGCGCATCAAAAAAGAACATACAATAAACTGGCTGTCATTATTGTTACGGTGTGATCAAGCGATTAAAGGCATCGGTCAGGAAAACTCTAAAGACTTACTATTGCAAGCCAGCGTTGCTCTCGCTGGAATTCAGCTTTTTGATGCGGCGGCAGTCTAATCGAAAACTAAGCGCTTCTTGATGTAAATCATGTTGCAATACACATCAAGATACAAACACACTTTTGCCAACTCTTTGCTACACTAACATTTCTTATATTAAATATTGATCTAATGCAGATGTCATTTATGGTCATACACGGACGCCGATATTTTGTCATTGTCGCATTGATACTCTCTATCGTGCTGCACTTAATGACACTTGCGCCGCTGGTATGGGATATATCATTACAAGACATCATTGCATCGATTCGAGAAAAAATTAGTCAGCTCATACATCCTGAGACACCAGATCAAGTTCTTGCAAGAAAAAAAGCGAAGTCTGTCCCTAAAGTAAGTATTCATTTGGATGAACAAGCTGGATCTTATAAAAAAATCCATGATCTCATTACGATTCGTCTCATCAAAGACACGCCAGCGTCAAAACCAAAAATGGTCACACCTGATGCGCCGCAACCCACGGCACACAAGAAACTGAGCAAGGCGAAGTCTGATCCTAACACTGCTCAACTAAGTAACGATGATTTATACACTCAACTGATGAATCAACCCGATGTTGTGGCAAAATCTCCACAAGAAGAGGTCAATTTTGACGTTGAGGACCCGCCGCCGCCATATGATCTGCAACAAAATACGTTAATTGATAATACGACAGTCCATGTCACCCCTAGCCAGCCCGCTGTAACAATTACTGGAACACCACCAGCAGCGTTAGTAGCGATAGGTGCACGCAAACTCCAGCAATCGTCCGTCGACGCTGCTCCGCCCTTTCCTGTCGAGATTCGCGCGAAATATAGAACTTCTGTTATGGGCTTCGATTTTAATATGAACCGTGAATGGCACATGGAAGGTCGTCAGTACAGCATTGTGGATACCACTGCACTTCTGGGCATTAAATTTTCTGCAATCAGTGATGGTACGATTAGTGAGCAAGGTTTGCAGCCGAATAGTTTTCAAATCCTAGTCAATAATGGTGTCAATCGTTTTGCTAAGTTCGACCGCAATACTATGATGATGACTTACGGTAAGCCAAGCAAACCGAGAACGATTCCTTTTAACAAGACTGTTCAAGACATCTCTACCATCGGTTTCCACATGGCATTGGCATATGACGACAAACCTCAGGATATTCAAGTGACTGCAGGTACAGGTATTTACACGATACGCATGCAGCTCGTTGCTGAAGAAAAAATCAGACTTCCTGTAGGCATCGTGAGAACCTTACACATCCATGGACAAAGCTTAGGTGGAGAAGCTGCAAGTGCTGACGTTTGGCTTGCACCTGATTATCGGAATATGCCCGTAAAAGTCAAAGTATCGAGCGAAGGTAGAACACTTGACCAAAGTCTAAGTGCATTATCGATCGAAGGCAGAGTTATTTTCGGAAAGAAATACCCTCCTCGAGAACTGATCGATAATGATCCTACAGACTCAAATACCACTAAGTTATCGGAAACCATCAAACAAGAAGTAGAGTTTTAATTCCTTAAACAATTGAACGACCGCGTTTTCTTTGAAACGTCAACAGATCCACATGCCTCTTTATCGAATTTTTCTATTTCAATTAAATCAAGCGCGAAAATTTCATATAATTGGTCATCCAATCTTATGTTCAGTTGTAATTTCAATCCAACACGCAAATAGTGGATAACCATCAATAATCATCGGCGGACCTGCACGATGGGCATTAAAACCCGCTTTACGAAGTAACCTTTCTACGCCGATAGGTGAAACTGTAATAATCCGTTTTGCCCCTTGTGCCGCTGCACAATCTATAGCAGCTTGCAATAAACTCACTGCAACTGATGATGAAAACTGTCCAACTGCTGCCGAATTTTCATTAGCAAGATCGACTGCCGCAAAACGGGATAGCTCCCAAACTTCACTCGAATTGGGTAGCGGTAAGCCCGCAGGAATCAATTGAGGGAATACTTCTCCCAAGAGATACTGTTTATTTGTCGGAAGCAACCTTGCGCACCCTTGTATTTGCTGGTTATTATCTTGAGCGACAATATAGATGGTATCTAATCGATCAAACTGATCTAACTCTTCGTTATTTTTGGTTTTTAACTCCCAACCAAGCCGTTCTATGAAAATTTTATAACGATATTGAGCAACCCTATTATATAAATTTTGAGATAAATCGGATATGTTGTCTGTAATTATATCCATATGAACAGACCCCGAAATAAAATTGAATTCGAGGCTCTATTTCACGATAATTATTGCTTGCTCATAACTGCTAACCTTGACAGGTTGTTACGAGTGACTTAGTACCATACCACTTCGACTATTTGGTTTGAAAATCTGATCCTTGATGATCATTTCCCAAGCAATCATATCTATTTTTTGAATAATCAATTCTTCAGTATTATTTAATCCAATATCGCACTGCATGTAATCTGTAAACATTAAATTACTGCGCGGTTGCCCAACTCTCACTATCTTAATAAATTGATCATCATGACTTAGCTTCCAATCCCAGCCCACACTAATCACTGGAGTGATCACACTCACCCATTCTGTAAATCCAAAAATATGGGTGTAAGGTGCTGTAAACCGAGTCTCTTCATTGACAGAAATAAGATGCGATAAAGATGTTTCCATTAGGTGTTTAAAATCCATGCGGATAAATCCATCATCAGATAATGTCATAACACGTTCGCGCTTCTCTTGCAGAACAGATGAATGTGTGACAAGGTTACCTTTATTCATTGTCGTCTCAATAATGGGCGATTTTTAGACTTTATTTTATATTTTTATCCTATAATGCAGTATTGTTAGATTTGACAGGTTTAGTCATATAATTGAATCTACGCAGTAAATGCTATTGGATAGCAGGTTTTTTTTAACTCTAATAATAACAATGAGATTTACGAATAAAATTATGAAAATTTGGCAAGAAGATCAACTCTCCGCACTATCTAACCTATCTTCAGAACAAGAAATATTTGAAGCTGTCAAACGTTTCGCATCCAATTTAGGTTTTGATTATTGTGCTTACGGTTTACGTCTACCGTTAGCAGTAGCTGAGCCCAAAATAGTTATGTTGAATAACTACTCTGAAGAGTGGCAACGTACCTACGCAGAAAAAAACTATTTCACTGTTGACCCAACAGTGAGGCATTGTATGCAGTCCTTAAAGCCTATTATCTGGTCAGATCCGCTATTTTCTTCTGCACGCGACTTATGGGAGGATGCGACCTCCTTTGGATTACAGCATGGTTGGGTTCAGTCCTGCCGTGATGCCAATGGCTCACAAGGTATGCTAACCCTCGCACGTTCTGCAGAGTCAATATCAGATAGCGAGATGAAAAGTCATTATTTAGAAATGTTTTGGTTAGCACAAACAGCGCATATCGCCATTTCAAAAATAGTACACGACAAGCATATTCCCGAATCCCATGCTCAGCTCACAAAACGTGAGGTCGAGGTCTTACGTTGGACTGCTGAAGGGAAAACTTCTTATGAAATCTCATGCATACTGAATGCTGCTGAAAGGACAATAAATTTCCATATCGCCAATTCGATGCAAAAACTCAACGCGTCTAATAAAATATCAGCCACAGTTAAAGCTGCTCTGTTAGGTTTCCTATAGAGAATCACTGATCAAGCATAAAAAACCACGAGCAATATTAAAAACAGTTCCAACTAATCACGTTGTAATCTTTATTCTTGGCGTAAACATAGTGTATTATGCGCGCTGAAAATGACTGATGCTTTATCGTGTTAACCACTCAAATGCGCAAGTGGTAATATTTTTCAAGCGATCGACTCCAGCTCTATGTTATTATATTTGTAGAGTTTAAAATACGGGCCTGTAGCTCAGCTGGTTAGAGCAGCGGACTCATAATCCGTTGGTCGACAGTTCAAGTCTGTCCAGGCCCACCATATTTATCAATAAGTTATAAGAAACACACCACAGACAATATCTTAAAATAATTTTCATGTAGCCACTATGTAGCCAGATTTCGTCAATCATGGCTTAATTTCTCAATGACCCTTTTTAGCGTTTAGCTCTGAGCCGCGAACCAATGCAGTGCGAACTAGCGTCTAAGGTGTCAAACAAGCTGTCAACCATCATTCTGTCAACCGCCTTTATGCTGTTAACCAAGTTGTTAACCAATGTTTGTTAACCGCCTATACCGTGGAAACCTGACTGGAAACCATATAACGGAAACCATCGTTTAAGCTGCAACCTTGCTTGCAACCTTGTTCTAAGGTGGATATCCACCTTACCACCCCTACTCCTCGAGCAAATGAATAAAAAGTAGTAACGTTGTCATTTAATATTTTGTCATGTACAGTGAACTAAATTAATCAATCGTGTAAATGGATTTTTACAAATGAATGAATCTAATCAAATTATACGCTTAGTATACGCAAGCATCGCAACATTCAAACCGTACAGTAAAATGAACTCCAAGGATGACAGTATGGTAAAAGCTAATGAATATATTGCAAATATAATTGAAATTTCGCGCAATGAAAACGTTAAAAACCAAATAGTTGGAGTACTTTTTTACGGTAATGGTTATTTCTTTCAGTGTCTTGAAGGTACGCAAAGTTCGGTTGAGAAATTATACGCAAAACTGCTCAAAGACTCTCGCCATACCGACCTAAAAATCTTGACTACACATGCGATTGATAAGCAAGGGTTTTCAGGCTGGGAATTGAAATTTGCGACAATCAATCCAGAAATTAGGTCTTTTCTAAAAAATCATGATATGGCTAGTTTCAATCCTTATCAATTTGACCCTACGATGACAGACACTTTAGTTGAAATTCTTCAAAATGTATAAAAAGCCTGTGCTTGGGTCATAAGAATATTTTCAACCTCTTTAAACGGATGTTTATTAGACCTCTTTCACAGCTGTACAGATTTATACCAAAAATTAAGTCAAGGCCTTGCAACTACTGACCCACAGTTGGTTATAAATGATTTATGAAATAGATTTAATATCATGCGCTTTAAAAAGCGTAATGAAACGCGATACCTAGCTCTAAGATGTTACACCTCATTTACGTTCGTGCTTGTTACACCCTCACCAACAGACAGAAACAACAAACGTGCAACGCGTAAGGCTCTTGTGGAGTTGCAGGCTATGCGCTAATCAAATGTTAGATTCAAGCTCTCTTAACGCTTCGACGATTTGTTCACGTATAGGAGTTTCGTCGCAAAAATCATCATAAAAATCCGAAAGTGTTTTCGGTCGCTGTATCACTGCTTCAACGACCTGTTTATCAAACCCCAATATTTTAGCTTTCTGCATTGTGGCGTTAACTGCTGCGCTGCATTGTGGTGTCTGAGCGTCAAGTGCTGCTTTTCTCGATTGTTCTAGCTCTGCTATAAGGCTG
This sequence comes from Moraxellaceae bacterium, assembly GCA_014378805.1. Lineage (GTDB taxonomy): Bacteria > Pseudomonadota > Gammaproteobacteria > Pseudomonadales > Moraxellaceae > Aquirhabdus. Next base: position 1,456 of record JACMMY010000066.1, on the reverse strand, counting down.
TCTATAGTGACAACATGCCGCGCTGAGTGTGGTGCGCGTAGTTCATCAAACGTGCCGTAATCTTGCCGTTCTCGGTCAATTAAAAGGCTTTACGGTTTACTGTAGCGGCTTGCATGTTTTGCGCGTCATAGGCGTGACGGTAGGCTTCGGACGCATTGTCTAATTCAATATAAGCAGTACAAAACGCTTCCTGTTTTATGGTTAAAGTCATAAATCATAATCCTATCAATAATACTCTCTGATATATCTCTAGTTTGTACGGAACGAACGAAACGCCTATACAAACCGTTTCGTTCCGTTCTCAATTTTGGCACTCTGGATAAGTACGAAACGAGAACGAATATTGTCCGAATTAGTACGAAGTGATTGAATAAAGAAGTACGGAACGAACGAAAGGGTATATAGGTTCGTTCGTTCCGTTCTCTCAAAATACAGTTGGGCTACATGGGTGAACATAGTTACCAGCTTCCATAACAATGAGACCTTTTTCAGACAATCCATCTTTGACTTCATAAAATCTTGAGTTAGCAGCTTTTTGGCTAGTGTTTTTTTGAAACTCAGCCACAAGTTTGAACTTCCATTCGTCCACTGTTACACGCGCATCATCAGTGTCATAACCTTTTGACTGTAGCGTGTCGCGTTTCACGTCAATCAATTCATTAAGGATAGACAATCCTATTTTCTGGTTCTTGCCTAAACCCGCACTACTGGGGCGCGTTGGTTCTGAATACTCCACACACTCAATGGCCGCTTTATAGATTGGCTGTCCTTCATCATCCAGCATTGGCAACAGAACATCGGTGAGCTTAAATGCCATTGGCGCGGGTGCTTCTGACTCCTTCATCTTTGTACATTCCAGCCGTATCAAGCCGTCTTGGTCTTTGCTAACGCGATACTCAGCGTCGAGCGCACCCTTGAGTACAGTTGATCCTCTGGCACGGTCTTTCGCACCGTGCCCAGTGTGATGCACCATAAGAATGGCGCAGTTATGTTGGTTTTTGAGCGCATCTAATTGTTGAACAAATTCTTGCATATCACGCGAGCTATTTTCGTCACCATCCATTGTGCGAGCGACTGTATCGACAATAATCAAGCGGACTGCATCACTTGTCTGACTGGTAATTAGTGCAATCTCCGCATTAAGCTGTGAGGCGGCCTTTGGGTCTGATAAGTTCACGGTCTTACTGCTAAATGACAATGGCGCATCATTTAGACATATACCGTTAAGAATTGACCATGCTTTACATCGAGCTGAATAGCCTCTATTACCTTCACCAGCGATATACAGCACACGCCCCGCCAGCACTTTATGACCATGCCAATCTCTACCAGTTGCTATACAAAACGCCATATCTACCGCATTAAATGACTTACCCGACGCTGGATCACCAAACATTAGGCTCAGGCTTTGAGCTTCCATATAGCCACGAATGAGCCAGCTAATTGAATGGGTCTG
>JACMMY010000065.1 GCA_014378805.1 Moraxellaceae bacterium | reverse complement strand
TTTTTGACTGAAACTCCTTAACCAGTAATTGTATGTGTTCGGTAATAGGGTGATAGCATTTGTCAAGCTCAGCTAGACTGATTGCCCATTTTTTAATGTCTTGCATATTGCCTCGCAGTGCCAGGAAATGTAGCTCCTCCAGCTTCGCCTGTGGCGGCAACACCAACTGATCATTCAAGATTGCATCCTGTTGAAGTACCTGCATTTTTCGCAGACCATTGCCCGCTTCAGGCAATTCAAAACCAATCTGCCCTGTTATATTGGCTACCACTGTTCGTTTACTAAATACACCATTTATCACCATCGACGTTTTTTTCTGTCTTTTGTAGCCAATGACGTTCCGTTGGGAGTTTTTTATTGCTAATTGTATTCCATCTACAGGTAGTTCCAGGTCGAACCAGAAAGTGCTACCTTGGGTGATCTGACTTTTAACCTGAATATCGCTCCCCATCAACCGCGCCAGTTGCCGGCTGATCGCCAAACCTAGACCGGTACCTTCGACCCATTGTTTCGCATTGCTTGTCTGCTCAAAAGGTTGGAATATCGTTTCCAATTGATTTTCGTTGATGCCTGAACCCGTGTCTTGTACTTCAAAACGAAGCATGGTCGGAGAAAGTAATTTTACCCGCAAATATATCTGTCCGTGAGAGGTAAACTTGACAGCATTACCAAGTAAATTGAGTAGCACTTGGCGCAAGCGCTTATCATCTGCTCGAATGACATCAGGTAGATCTTCCATTTCCAGAATAAAGGCTAGTTGCTTTTGCTCGGCTTTAATACCGATCATACTCGTGAGACTGTGCATGAATTGGTCTAGCTGGATCTCTGAAAAATTCAATTGCAACTTATTCGCTTCAACCTTAGAAAAATCCAGAATGTCGTTGATTAGCATCAACAGATGCTCACCACTTTGCTGAATCACGTTTAGTCCTGTGACTTGTTGTTCGCTTAACCCTACTTTGCGTTGTAGTAATTGGGCATAACCCAAAATACCATTGAGCGGCGTGCGCAGCTCGTGACTCATCTTTGCTATAAACTCACTTCGTAACTGTGCGAGTCTTTTAGCCTCGGCGAGTGCTGCCTCTATTGCGTTCGCAGCCGTCTTGCGTTCGCTGATGTTGCTAGTAAAGCACAAATTTAGCTCTTGGCCTTCATGCTTGAAAACGTTGGACACCACCTCTACCGGGATGACTTTGCCTGAGATTGTACGGTGAAAGGTTTCAAACGTCACGGAGTCCTCCGTTACTTTCTGAACAATAGCGACGGCTGTTCCTTCGTCATCAACCTTTGCCTGAAAATCTTTTGGAGTCCATGTCACCAGCGTCTCAATATTAATACCGAAATGATTTCGAGCCGCATCGTTGGCATAGATAACTCGCGACCCATTGTTAGTATCGTGAACTGTCACAGCCACGTTATCTAACTGATCAACCATATTGCGGAACATTGTGCTTTCGCGCTCTAATAATTGCAGCTTGCTTGTTTGTTGCAATAGTCGCTTGCCAATGCTATAGCCCAACAGCAACAAGATTGCGATTAAACCTGTGACAAACAATATGGAGCGCCAGATAGATTTACTCAGAGAATTTTCTGCAAGCGAACGGCTAGTGTCACCAACCTCGATGTTTGAGCGTATGTGAGTGTCTAGGGTATGCATCAAACTTTGTTTTATATCATCTAGTACCAGAAGATTTAGTTTTGCAACGTCAAGCCGATTTGCTCGCGAGTCGCGGAGTGTAAGAGCTAGTTTTTGCTGATATCTGACATAAATTGTCTTGTCATGTTTCAGCATACGCTTATCTGCTTCACTAGTAATCAGATATGCATACTCTTCAAGATACTCAAGTGAAATTGCTAAATCTTGTACAATTTTTCGCTCAAACTCAGCTTTTTCTTCTGAATTATCGTTATACACATGACGATAGATCAGTTCTCCAATGAGTACCAAATGTACCTTGGCCTCCTCAATCGCTACAACGCCAGGCACGGTGCTTGTATTGCTGAAGATAGCTTTATGATAAACATTTTCAATCTGGATCTTCGCGAATCCTGCTAGTAAAATCAGTCCTATCACCGCAGAAAACATCAACGCCATTACCCATTTGAGTATAGAAGCGCTGATATCCTTATCAAATATAGCCTTTTGGCTACTGTCCAACTCACCACGGTTGCGAAAAATTGCGGTAAACCACTTTGAGGTCACTGGATAGGGCATGTCTTAATCACCTACTTACCTTAATGCCTACATCGTTGTTTAGTCATATTGCTGGGTCAAGGTGCCAATAACACTTTGATATTATGATCAATCGCACTTTTGTTGATGTATCCAATGGCGCTGGCATCATTAATCAGTAATTTTTTTACCATTTCGTCATTTTGAACCTCTAAAGGTGGCCGTCCCTTCCCTGTAAAAATCATTCTTGACCAGTAAACTTTGAGCAGTGTTGCTTCCTTGCCTGTCATCGTGGTATAGAATTCGTTATAAATAACAGAATTTTCAGTCTGATTGATGGGAGTTGCCTTGTCGCCATTAGGAAAGGCTCTGGCCTGCCCAAGGAAAATATGGGCCACTTGCTTAATCGTTAAGCTGCTCAAAGGATTCTGAATCGAAGACACCACCACTAAATCGGCTTCTGCCATCAATGGACTTACCATCAGTGTTGATAACACTATCATCTTTAATGTGTCATTCTTCATGACCGCTACTCCTAAAAGACAACATCAACTGAAAAGGAAAGCAGGTTGTAACTACCTCCTGTTTTAAAGCCTGGTTGCAGATTAGCCAGTCCACCGTTTGAACCATGCTTGAGATTGATACGATCAACTTGCACTTTTAAATCCATACTATTTGCAAAATCCCAACGTGTGCCTATTGAAAGCATGTGCTGACCGAAATTACTCGCAGCTAATGCAGCATTAATGGCTCCTAAAGGATCAGCTCCTCCAATAGTTGATGGCTTATTTAAAGTACTCTCTCCCAACGTGATATAGGGAAATATTTTTCCATAATGGCGGCCTAGGGTGGTATACCAGCTTGTTAAACTGGGTGTGATGTCGTCATCACCTCTCAACTTTGTAATTTCACTTTGAAACATCCAGTTGCTGGAAACATAGCTATAACCTAAGCCAGTAAAAACTTGCGAATGATTTTTCACCTCATACTGATTTGCCAGTGCTGACATACCCATAGTGCGATACAGATTAAACATACCATCTAGCTGTGAGTTACTTAAGCTAAAGCCATGGTTTATAAGGAAATAGGATAGTCGTATTGTAGAATTGCCATTCTCAGCAGTGAATGCGGCACCCGAAAAGTTTTTAACATATGCTTGAGCGGCGGTGCCGTCAATTAAAAATTTAAAATTCGAGTGGCCATACAAAGTTTGTACATTCAACAAAGCCTCTCCTAACTTATATTGGTAATTGACATTTACTCCATCTAACTCGGATATGGGAAAGTAATAAACAACAGTCGGTACTCGAAGCCAAGGCTGGGCATAACCCACATTGAGGGAGTCTGAGGCCATAAAGAATGGAATTCCAAAACGCCCAACGCCAATCTTAAGTTGCGGTGTTAGCTGGAGGTTTAGGTTGGCCCATTCCACCTTAGGGGTATATGAGTCATCATAATTCTGCTTCGACTGCACTTGCATTACGGCATATAAATTATCGGTCAAAACAGCATCGATCTGAAGCCCAATGCGGCTATCAGTGTTGAAGCTCCAATTGTGAGAGTATCCCGCGCCTTTGGGCAAATTAATCATGTCAACGAAATCTGCCTGATCTTCGCTGGAATTCGCAGTTCCAAGTGTCGCAAAGCCATGAACCTTGAATATTTTAGGTTGGAATACAACTGGTTCGAATATAGAAGAGTCACTTACCTCATCAGCATTAGCTATCCTAAAGACAAGCATCATTAGCAGCAGAGTCAAATATCTCGCGTATGCTAGCATTTTACTTGTTATGGCGCCGAGGCGTATACCGCAAGCTAAAAGGCTGTGATGAAATAAAAGTAAAACATCTCTGCTAGAATGTGTCATTTGGCTACCACCTGATTTCTCCCGGCTTGCTTAGCTTGATAAAGCGCTTTATCGGCTGTTTCTATTAATAAGCTTCGCTCCTGGCCAAGTGCTGGAACTATAGTTGCACTGCCTATACTGATCGTTATGCAATCAGACGTATCGCTAGGTGCGTGGAGTATGTTAAGTGTTTCTACTGCCAATCTAAGCTTCTCTGCAACATGGTGCGCGCTATCAGCGTCACTTTCCGGGAGAATTGCAGTAAATTCCTCACCACCGTATCTAGTAACACAGTCCCCCGAGCGACAACATCCAGCCTGCAAAGCTAAAGCCACTTTTTGCAAGCACTTATCGCCAGTGCCGTGACCGTAGTAATCATTGTATTTTTTGAAGTGATCAACATCAATCATAAGGAGCGACAAAGAAGTTTGGTTGCGCACGGCACGACGCCATTCAATTTCAAATATTTTATCCATATGGCGTCGATTAGGAATGCCAGTAAGACCATCAAGTGCGGCGATTGTCTTCATAAACTCCGCTTGCCGCCTCAGCGTGACATGCGTACTGACTCTAGCACGTACAACAGTAAGATCGAAAGGTTTGGTGATATAGTCTACGGCACCGCTAGCAAATCCTTTTACCTGATCCCAGGCATCGTGCCTAGCCGTCACAAAGATAACGGGTATGTCGCAAGTTGATGGGGAGTCATGTAGGTGGCGGCATACTTCATAGCCATCCATGCCAGGCATCATTACATCAAGCAGTATCAAATCGGGTTTCTCACCTCCATTTGCTAGCGCCAAAGCGTCTTGACCGTTAGTGGCAAACTTGATGCGATAGTCTTTTTCTAACGCATGCGCCATAAGCTGAATATTGGTCGTAATGTCATCCACAATTAAAATAAGTGGGGCATATTCTGCCTCCCTGGAAATCTTTATGGGCATGAGGTTCCTTGATGGATCAAGTTGAGATAAACGTTAAGTAATACTAGAACTTAATAAGGGGTTGAATTTAATGAGATTGTCTGTCAAAGATTGAATGACTGCTAGTCAGCACAGCCCTATTTAAGGGTAAGGTTTTTCTTATACGCTGTCAGCGTATAAGAATATGAGGGAATGGACATTTAGTATATAAGGTTGCTTAGGTGAGGGAGTATCAGGGCCTTTTCATTAGGTGCCACTGCGCGACTGAGTTAGACCCGATTTTGTAGCAGGGCAATTTTGGTTATTATGTGGCATTTTTCTCTGTATTTTGCAGGTAAGTTTTGGCAAACTCAGCCGGAATTTGATTCTTAAGTTTTGCATGTCTGCGAATGCGATTGTAAACCACCTCAATATATTCAAACGTCACACGCTTGGCTTCATCTCTGGTTTTAAATTGGTAATGATGTAAGCATTCAGTCTTCAACGTTCCGAAGAAACTTTCCATGGGCGCATTATCCCAACAATCGCCTTTACGGCTCATCGATGTTTGC
>JACMMY010000064.1 GCA_014378805.1 Moraxellaceae bacterium | reverse complement strand
TTAAGCCGTAGTGATTTGGATTTGGTTGTTGCGGGTACCGATAAAGCGGTTCTGATGGTTGAGTCAGAAGCGAAAGAATTGTCAGAAGATCAAATGCTTGGTGCAGTTTTGTTTGGTCATGACGAAATGCAAGTGGTGGTTGAAGCGATTAAGCAGTTTGCTGCTGAAGTGAATAACCCGGTTAGCACATGGGCGCCAGCAGTTCAAAACGAAGAATTGAAAGCACGCTTGGCAACTCGTTTTGCTGACGAAATCAGTGTTGCATACACCGAAACAGAAAAAGCACTGCGTTACGAAAAATTAGGCGAAATCAAACTCGCTGCATTGGCTGAATTTGCACCTGAAGGCAGTGATGTTGATCCAGCTGAGTTACAAAACTACTTTGAAGATCTGAAATACCGCACTGTTCGGGACAATATTTTGTCAGGCAAACCACGTATTGATGGACGTGATACCAAGACTGTTCGTGCCTTGGACATCCAAGTGGGCGTATTGCCACGCGCGCATGGTTCAGCATTGTTCACCCGCGGTGAAACACAGGCGCTCGTCACAGCAACTTTGGGTAATACCCGTGATGCATTAATGGTCGATTCATTGGCAGGTACACGCAATGATCCATTCATGTTGCATTACAACTTCCCAGCATATTCTGTGGGTGAAACCGGTCGTGAATCCGGTCCAAAACGTCGTGAAATCGGTCATGGTCGTTTGGCTCGTCGTGGTGTTTACCCAGTTCTGCCAGCTGCTGATCGTTTCCCATACGTGATTCGCGTGGTATCGGACATCACTGAATCAAACGGTTCATCGTCAATGGCTTCTGTTTGTGGTGCAAGCTTGGCATTGATGGATGCAGGCGTTCCGCTGAAAGCACCCGTTGCAGGTATTGCGATGGGTCTCGTGAAAGAAGGCGATCGTTTCGCGGTTCTTTCTGACATCTTGGGTGATGAAGATCATTTGGGCGACATGGACTTTAAAGTGGCAGGTTCTGCAAACGGAATCACTGCGCTGCAAATGGACATCAAGATCGAAGGTATTACCGAAGAAATTATGGAATTGGCTCTGAGCCAAGCGTACCAAGGTCGTATTCATATTCTGAATGGCATGAATCAAGTATTGGCACGTAGCCGTGTTGAAATTAACATGCATGCACCGACCTTCGCTGTGATTCAAGTGAATCCAGACAAGATCCGTGACATCATTGGTAAAGGCGGTGCGACGATTCGTGCGCTGACTGAAGAAACCAAAGCCAGCATTGATATTGAAGACAACGGCACAGTGCGCGTATTTGGTGAAACCAAAGCTGCAGCACAAGCCGCGATTGCGAAGATTCAAGCGATTACTGCTGAAATCGAACCAGGCACCATCTACGAAGGCACTGTTGTGCGTATCGTTGAGTTTGGTGCATTTGTGAACTTGTTGCCAGGTACTGATGGTTTATTGCACATCTCTCAAATTTCGAATGAGCGTATTGCGAACGTTGCTGATGTATTGCAAGAAGGCCAAAAAATCCGTGTGATCGTGCAAGATGTCGATCAACGCGGTCGCATTAAATTGTCGATGAAGGATCTTGCTCCAGCTGTTTAATTGAGTAAATTGACCGTAAATAAATTTATTTATGGTCAATTGATTGTTGCACAAAAAGTCCATTCTTTTTAGAGTGGACTTTTTGTTAATGGTCAGTGGGTGGTTATCGTTCTTGATCCCTGTGAGCTGACATTTGTAATATTGAATTGTTTTTCGATGATTGCCGCTTTTAACTCCATATCGTTTTGTGCTATCGTCACGAAGTTAAGGAATAGAAACCGCAAAGGAATGAAAATAAAATGCTGAATAACACACCAAATGTGCATGGAGCCGATGAGGCTATTCGTCAATCTACGTCTAAAAAGCCCTTTTTTATGAAAAATATCATTGCAAAAAGCATGGTTGTTGCGGTTGCCGCTGCGCTTACGCTTACGGGTTGTTCTCAGGTCATTAAATCTGGTGCAAATATTGGTTTGGCATTTGCTGAAAATCATATCGTACCGCCAATTTTGGCGCAAGATGACACTAACATGGTGTGTGTCTCCGGTACGTCACTCCTGCCAGCGATTCTTGCAACGACAGCAATGGGTGCGGATTCAGCCAATATGGCTATCCTCCTGTATGTCGGTGCTGCAAGTTGCGCCGAAGACACCGCACTTGAAAATGAATTGGCTTATATGCGCGCATCGCGTGCGGGTAAAGTTGAAGAGGCGCAAGATCAACGGATTGCACAAAAACGTTGGTCAGCTACAGCTGCACGTCGTCAATATGCGGCCTATCAAGTGTTTCAAGAAGCATACGAGCGTAAATATCGTATTAAGTTAGGTGAGCAGTGCCCAACGATGCATACTGATTTGGATAAGACTATTTATCTACTCGGCATGATTGCAGGCTTGCAAGCGGTTACCAATGATATTACATCTCAAGGTGCAGTCAATGTGCCTAAAGATATCGCCGCTGTTGTTGAGCGCGGTATGAAGTGCTTAGATAATGAACAGTTCTGGGGCGCACCTTTGGCGATTCGTGCTGCAATTTGGGTACTTTTACCTGGTGCTGGTGAAGGTAAACCTGATCCATGGCAAACCATTAAAGATTCAACCCGTTTGGGAGAGCGTAAAGGCGTACGTCTATCACACGCAATTTATGCACTTGCGGCTCAAGCAACAGGTAAAGATGAGTTGATCAGAGATGCGCTGAAAACTTATGGCAACTCAATTGATCAAAATATGCCAGTGAATCCAAAATACAAGTTGTTTGATTCGATGGGTGGTCATCAAGTCTGGGGTATTGCCGATCGTTACTGGACCGATAAGACTGGTAAACGCGCTCCTGAAGATGGTCTAACCAAGTTCTGGGATGAAACGGATGTTGATGCTGCTAAAGTCGATGATCTACTGAACTAAGTTGTGATGAAGATGATATACACTGTCGATTTGGGGGTTATTAAACCCTCGAATTGATTAGACAAAACCGCCGATAGAGGCGGTTTTGTTCTATGTTACTCGTAATTTAGTATGATGTTTGTCTTAAGTGTTTTCGGTGTCGAGGTTTCAAGATGGGGTGGGTAATGAGGTCGTTCGATCAAAATCAAATAAGCACACAGTATGTAAAGGCGCCTGCGTTGGGCAAACCGCGACTGAAAGTTGCTTCACGTTTGATGATGTTTTGTGTCGCCGTGATTGTGACCTGTTTAGCCAGTTCCTTCGTGAGTGCTGCCGAGTCGATTAAAAGACGCTTATGTGTTTGGGATATCATGGGTCAGAATGGTGAAATTTTTGCCAAATTAAAAGACTATCAAGTTAAAGCATCAACGCTCGGTGTGGATTTCGAATTAAAAGGCTATGTTGATGAGCGCGTAGCCAGTGAAGATTTTCGGGTGAGGTACTGTGATGCAGTTGTTATGACAGGATTACGTGCTCGTCCATTTAATTCGTTTACTGGAAGTATTGAAGCGATCGGTGCAATTCCAAGCTACGAACATATGCGAACGTTGGTTTCGGTGTTAAGTAGTCCTGCTGCTGCACATTATATGAAGACTGATTTTGATGGTCAGTCGTATGAAGTCATTGGTGTTATGCCTTTTGGTGCGGCCTATGGTTTTGTGAACGATCGCAAGATTGACAGTCCTGAACGTTTACCAGGGAAGAAAATTGCGATCTTTGACTATGATAAAGCAGAAGCGAAGCTCGTCCGTAATTTGGGTGCGCAATCTGATCCTTCTGACCTGACTAATTTCGCTGGTAAATTTAATAACGGTAAAGTTGATATTGTCATTGCGCCTGCAACAGCCTATCGTCCATTAGAGTTATATCGTGGCTTAGGTAAAACGGGTGGTATTGTTGATTTTGTATTGGCTCAGGTTAGTTTACAGATAGTGATTCATTCTGATCGATTCCCATCGGATTTTGGTCAAAAATCCCGTGAATTGATTGCAGGTCAATACAACTCTTATTTTAAAACCGTTAGAGGCTACGAGTCAGAGGTAGATCCGAAATTTTGGGTTAGAATTACAGATGCAAATCGAAATCGCTACCAAGAAATGACACGAATTTCTCGTATTGATTTGGTTCGTGATGGCATTTATGATAAAAAAATGATGGCTTTACTGAAGAAAATTCGTTGTCAAAAAGATCCTGCACTTGCTGAGTGTAGCTTGGGCGATGAGTAAGTTTTATGAGCGAGCAAACCCACAATTTTTAATGAGATTGTGGGTTTATTTTTGCATCATTCTCATGAGTTTTTGTCAGATTTTTTTTTCTGATTTTGTTTATAGTAAGCAACTCTTATTTGCTGAGCCATGGCGCTTATGGACTGGACATTGGGTGCATTTAGGAGTCTGGCACTGGATTTTAAATATCGCCGCTTTAGCGCTGCTTCCAGAAATTTTCTTAAGGTCAACTTGGAAATTTTTTCTTATTTTGTGGTTCTTATTGCCTCTGATTGTCAGTATTAGTTTATGGTTTTTTATGCCTCAGTTATCACTGTATGCAGGACTGTCAGGTGTTCTACACGGACTTTACTTGGCGATGGCACTGATGGCTGTTTGCAGTTTTTCGATTGTCGAAAGGCGTGTTGGATGGATAGTTTTGGTTGGAATCTGTGCGAAAGTGGGCTGGGAAGCTTATCGGGGTATGAGTCAGACTGCTGAGTTGATTGGTGCGCCAGTGATTTTACAGGCGCACCAATTTGGACTGGCCGCAGGTTTTTTTGTTTGGTTGGTAACTAAGTTTGTTGCCTACATTAATCGTAGAGTGGCGTAAACTTCTATTATCTGATTGTTTTAGAATGAAAATAATAATGTGTGATGAGAGTATTTTCATCTTATTAGATCTCTTTAAAGATTATTGTTTTTTGTGGAAAATTACCTATAGCTTGAATATCCCAAGATACATTATTGTTTTGATAGATATAGCCAATTCCTTTGTTGTCTAAATAAGGCATAAAAGAGATGTAAATTATCTGTTGAATCAGGCATCATAGGAAAATATACAGCAGGCACGTTTTTGATGGCATCTTTTTTGGTGCGTCACTGGGGTGTATCTTAGGGCGTCACGAAGCGTAGCGTAGTAAAACGCATCTTCTTTATTTTGTTTTAACCTTTAATGCAGCACCATAATTAAAATGTTGTGGTCGTTGGTCGTTTGGTTTAATGGAAACAAGGACGCGTTTTGACGTTATTTAAGTCAAGAATCAAAAAATCATAAGTAGGGTACTATGGAACATACTAATGCAGATGGGCGTATGGGCCCGCTGAATCGGACGTGGATGGAGTGGTTAACAACCCTACCAGTCTTTCTATTACTCATATTGACGTTACTTATTGGTACTGGTGAAATGATCCATGGCCAGTTGCTCCGTATGGGTGAGACTTTATTTGGTGACACTGCTGCGGGAATTCAATACTCTTATCTGCGCGGTGATCCAGCAAAACCAACTTGTGATAAAGATACCAATATTGAAACTTTGGTCCAACGAGAAATGGCAGCACCAGTTGCTGATGATGGCTTAGGCGGTTTGTTTGCAGAAACAAAAAATCCTGATTCAGTTCGTCAGTCAATTCTTGCAGCACAAGGTCTCTGTAAAGAAAAATACACTTTCTATGACAATGTAACGAATCATATTACTCCTGCAGTTCGTGCTTATCGTACGTTTGAAACAGCGTTCTTCTATATCTTCCATTTTGGCACGCAATATCGTTCATTGATTTTAATTATCATGATCGCATTTGCTGCTCTGGCAACGACGATTAATCGTCATCATTTGACCTTACGACCACCACAAAGTGTGCTTGATTACCGCGTTTATTTTGGCGCCACAATTATTGCTAACTCGATTGGTACGATTGCCGCTGTATTTTATTTGATTGGCAATCGTTCGTCTGGTATTGAGATGGATCCAGTGACATTAGCGATTAGCGTGGTTTGGCTATTCCTATTCTCTGCACTCACTCTGATCAGTATATTCCAAGCGTTTAATTCTCCAAAAGATGCAACGCCAGGTGGTAACTTATTCTCTGCATACCTCGCTGTTCCGTTATATGCAGTGATGGCAGTTGTTGCTGGCACAGTGTTCTTTATGCAGGATTATTATGGCGGTCTGTTGATCTACATGGGTCAGCTATCTGATTACTCGGCATTGTTCCTGAGCTTGACGCTATTCATCTGGATCGGGATGCTGATGAAGCAAACCCGTTTAGTGGATTTGCTTTTGGATGTTTTCCGTCCATGGGGCTTGTCACCAGAAGTATTGACTTGGGTGATTATGCTGTTTGCTGCGGTCGCAACAGCTTATACCGGCGCTTCAGGTATTTTCATTCTTGCCGCTGGTGCGATTATCTATTATGAAGTGGCAAATGCGGGTGCGCGTAAGCAATATGCGCTTGCTGCAACTGCGATGTCAGGTTCGTTGGGTGTGGTATTACGCCCTTGCTTGCTAATCATTTTGATCACGGCAATGAACAAAGAAGTGACTTCAGATCAATTATATGGTCACGGTGTTTGGGTGTTCTTTATGACATCGACCATCTTCTTGATTGTGTCATTGATGGTTAGAGAAAAGAATGGCCCTAAATATAAACTAGCATCACCAGGTATTGCGATACCTGCGATGGCGCGTGCTTTAGTTCCAGTCGCACCATACGTGATTATCATGATCATTGTCGTCATGTTTTACCGCTATATACTCGACACTAAGCTGGATGAGTACACTGCGGCGATGATTCTCCCTTATGTCATGCTTGCGATCGTATTTTTTGATAAGGTTCGTCGTAAACCTGAACCTGAAACCGCGGGTGTAGGCGTACACACAGCAGGCGGACAAGTACCACCAGCACCAGTTGAGCGTCGTTCTGCTGAGGCTGTTCCAGCTGTTGATCGTCGTAGTGGTCAGGATCGTCGTGTGACGTTTGAATATGCGATTCGTACTGCAACCAATGAAACCATTAGCCATATTGGTGCGCTGTTGCTGTTGATGGCATTGTCGATGAGTTTGGCAGGTGTGATAGAACGTACTGGATTGATGCATTCTTTCCCGCATACCTTTTCGAATATTTGGGTTGCGATGACGGTGCTGATGTTGGTAAAAGTGTTTATTGGTATGGTGATGGAACCTATGGGCGCGATGCTTCTTGTTTCCACGACCCTTGCACCAATCGCATATGCCAATGGTATTGATCCAGTTCACTTCTGGATGATGGTATTGACTGCGCTTGAGCTGGGTTACTTACTACCACCTGTTGCACTGAATCAGCTTTTGACCCGACAGGTTGTGGGTGAGGAAGTGATGAATGCTGCGGATAATGAAGCAAAACACATGACCTTTTACTACCGCTATGAGCGTTGGTTATTGCCTGTCATTGTGATTTCAGTCAGCTTACTTATTGTTGCTTACGGTCCGTTGTTGCTTTACGGCAAATAAGTTTCAGTACGCTCAGTGAATCAGTAAAAAGCATCGCTCTAGCGATGTTTTTTTTATGCTTGAAATGGGTCGATCTATTCGCTAGGGGCAGAAGAGTAAAGCACGATGCTAGCTCTACTCATTCCGATTCCTATGATTGATGAGGCTGATTTTATGCGTTTAAAACGCCCGCATTTGGAACGTATAAATTAAATAAGCTTTGGTGTTGTCTCTCTATCCAATTCAATGGGTTGATCACAATTTTGGTTGCCAATTTCCATACTTGGAAAACTAATCACGCCAAAATAAACATCTTGGTTCTTGACTGATATTTTCGAGTGGATATTATACGTACAATTCGGCTTTGCGACAATTTTTAAAGTGTCATAGCTATAATAATCAATGCTTTGATAACCATGAACCCACAAAACTTTTACTGTATAGGTCCCTGGTAATACAGAAACCATGTTAGCACCTTCGGCTACACCCCATTGATGCGGGACTTTTCGACCATTTACCTCAACAATTCGAACCATTTCATTGGCTAATGATCCGTCCCGATAACCATAAACTCCTTTGATTATGGATTTCATATTAGGTGTTACTTCATTGCCTTGATACATTTTTACATATCCATTGATATTCGCACAACCAACGAGCAGCAAGACAAATGAAGTTCCAAAGAGTTTTATTGCATGCATATGAGAACCTTGATCATTAAGTAGAAATTTAAATTTTTGCCTTAGACTATTTTATATATAAATTTATCGTTTCTTTAGTTAACACTTTAATCAATATTTCGCGCTTTAATAACCTGATTGACACAACTATCCCAATCATTCGAGAGAGCTGGATCGGCGCTTTTTCCATCTTGTTGAATCAATAGAGAGCTGAGAAGAATTGCTATCTCCTCAGACCGCCTCTCTCCCAATACAACTCTAAAAACATCTGCATGACAGCTAGGGCCTCAGTAGATGAAAGTTTTTCATTTGTGCTCATTTAAAGCTCTTTTTATTAGATGGGCTTAATAGGTAAGTCGGTATCTAAGGTCATTCGATAGTACCCATTTCTTTTGTTCTCGGCATACATAAGAATAGCGCCACCAAAATTAACGCCATGCCAATCACACTAGTAGAGTCGGGATATTCCTGCCAAATTAATGCAGCAAAAATACCTGCAAAAATGATTGCAAGGTAATTAGCAGGACCGATTTTGCCTGCGGGAGCATAGCTGTAGGCCTTAGATAAGCAAAGCTGACTTACGGTCGCCAATAGCCCTGCACCGCCTAATAACAGCATCTCATGCGCTGTATAGACACGCCAATGCCAAAACATCGGAATACTGGAGAGAAGGCTACCAATCAAGCAAAAATAAAACACGATGCGAATGACGGGTTCGGTCGTAGTGAGTGCGCGGACAGTGACAAAGGCCATCGCGGCAAAAAAACTCGACACAATACCAATAAGTGATAACAGATTAAAAAAACCTTGATTAGGTTTTGCAACTAAAACCACGCCAACAAGACCAATAAACGCCGAAATCCACATGAGCGTATTCATACGTTCTTTTAGAAATAGCCACGCCACAAGCGGAATGAAAATAGGCGATGAGTAAGTGAAAACCATGGCATTGCTGAGTTTCAGGTGAGCTATCGCATAGAAGAAACCATACATCGCCATGAGGCCAATAATCGCTCGCCAGCTATGCATCCATATTTTATCTGTTTTGATAAATGACGAGCCTTTGAACAGCATAATCGGCAATAAAATGATCAATCCCGTGAGATTGCGAAAGAACACGACTGAGGCGTTATCAACGCTATACGATGCCAAACGAATGAGCACGCCCATCAATGCGAATAAACACGCTGAGAGGGCTAATAGTGCTAAGCCTCGACCAATTTGATGGGGTGGTGAAACGAGGGGAATAGATGCGGATTTCAAGAATAGATCGACCAGCGTGAGAAGGCCGCTATTTTAGCAGAGCTTCTCGTCGGATCGTTTATGTTTTATTTTCTAGATCGGAACGTCAGTCCAGACAATTAATGATTTGGTGTTTCGAGCGTTTTGAGTTGTTGTTCTTTCAACGCCAGTAATTTGTTAGACATTTCCAGTTGCCGCGCAAGCTGAGTTTTACGATCTTTTAGGCGTGCTTGTTCATCATTTAGACGATCCAACTCTTCTTCAGTCATTGCTGGATCTGTGGGTAGTGCTGTATTTACTGTGGTCACTGGTGCGACATCCGTTGCAGTCACTTCGGACGTTGTTGTTGTTACAGATGCCGTATCGGATTGCAGTGCAGACGACTGAACGATTGGCACGTTAGTCACTGTTTTTATCGTGGTAGAAGTTGTGCTTGTTGTTGATGCTTGAGGGCAGAGTAACCACCACAAGAGTGCGATTGCAGCAACTGCAGCGATGACTAAGGCCGCTGCATGATAAGGGCGTGCACGGGCGCGTTCTAAAAGCGACTTCATGTGTGTATCCATTCTAAAATTAACTATTTTTATCCTAATGGCTGATTCTAGCGCATTGATCGAATCTGTACCACTTCGACTTGTTCTGTTTCGGTTGCAGCAGGCATCGCGTCGAATGATCCCTTAGAAACTACCGTAGTTGGTCGTCTTTCGATGTGCCCACAGTCGACGCATTCAATCCATTCATCATCTGGTGTGATGAAGATCATGACTTTATCTTGCGCTTGGCAGGCGCTACAACGTGCACCTGCGATAAAACGTTTTTTGATGGGTGTATTTTGGCTCATGCTGATTGATCTGCGATAGTGTGTTCATTCCAGCCATTATGACGTAATAATGCATCAACCGATGGATCGCGACCACGGAAATCACGGAATGTTTCCAGTGCAATCTTACTTCCACCGATTGCTAATACACTTTGTCTGAAAGCTTGTCCTGTTTCTGCGTTAAAGATGCCTTCTTGCTCAAAACGGTCAAATGCGTCAGATGCCAATACTTCTGCCCATTTGTATGAGTAATATCCAGCTGCATATCCTCCTGCGAAAATATGGCTAAATCCATGTTGGAAGCGATTATAACGAGGCGGCATCAATACTGAATATTGCGCACGGATTTGATCGAGGATAAATTGCACTTTCGCGAGATCTGGCGCAGGTTGGGCGTGGTGAATATCGAGATCAAATAACGAAAATTCAATTTGTCTCAGTGCTTGCATACCACTTTGGAAATGACGTGCAGCAAGCAGAGCATTCAACAGCTCTGTAGGCAGGCGTTCGCCAGTCTCATCATGCTTACTAATGAGCGCTAAGGCTTCAGGTTCCCATGTCCAAAATTCCATGAATTGACTTGGTAATTCCACCGCGTCCCATGCCACGCCATTCACGCCAGCAACGGATAGAACATCAACTTCTGTCAACATGTGGTGTAAACCATGTCCGAACTCATGGAAGAGCGTAACGAGTTCATCATGGCTGAGTAAGGCGGGTTTGCCATCGACTGGGGGTGTGAAGTTACCGACCATAAACGCAACGGGGAGCTGTAATCCTCGATCAGTACGCATACGTGGGCGAAAACCACTCATCCATGCACCACCGCGCTTCCCAGTACGAGCATATAAATCTAAATAGAAACCCGCAACTAATGTTCCTTGTTCGGTAATTTCATAGTATTCAACACCATCTGCCCAGACTGACGTAGCGCGTTGTTCAATATCAATACCATATAGGCGCTTTGCGACTTGAAATAAACCATGAATGACAATGTGAGCCGGGAAATAAGGTTTGAGTGTTTCTTGCGACAAGTTGTATTGGCGTTGTTTGACTTTTTCTGCCAGATACGCGGTATCCCATGGCTGTAAGTCATTGATTCCGAGTGTTGCTGCTTCAGCCTTAAGTTCAGCTAAATCGCGTTGTGCAGGCTCCAAGGCTTTATTAGCAATATCGACCAGAAATTCACGTACGGTTGCAACATCTGGCGCCATTTTGCTTGCTAATGATAGTTCCGCGTAACTTGAAAATCCAAGTAACTGCGCCATTTCTAAGCGGAGTGCCAAGATCTCAACAATGATGTCACCATTATCTTGTGTCGTTGCATCGGGTACTGTGGCAAGTTCTGATGCGCGAGTCACGAATGCGCGATACAACTCTTCGCGGAGTTTTCGATCATCGGCATAGGTGAGGAGTGCAATGTAAACTGGCGCATCCAGTGTTGCAGCGGCATTGATTTGATCTTGTGCTGGTAAATCTTTTGCGCGCTGAGTCGCCATTTGCTTGACCAATGCCAAGGCTGATTCGGGTAATCCAACCAGTTCATGTGCGCTTAATGGGCGAACGAAGGCTTGAGTTGCATCTAATAAGTGGTCGGAAAACTGTGATGAAAGTTGTGATAAACGTTCAGTAATGATGGCATATCGTTTTTTAGCTTGACCCTCGAGCGCAACGCCAGAAACCTTAAAGTCACGCAGTGCGAGTCGAAACGACTCTTGTCGTGCGGCTGACAATGTTGAAAAATCAGCACTCTCATGAATGGTGCAATACGCTTGAAAAAGCAGTTTATTTTGCCCAAGCTCCGTGTAATAACGGGAGAGTTCTGGCAGTAAAGCGTTATAGGTTTCGCGTAATTCTGGTGTGTTACAAGTTGCATTTAAATTAGAAAAAACACTCCACACCTGATGCATTCTATTTTCAAAAGTATCTAGCTTTAGAACAAAATCAAGCTCCGTTCCTGCATGAATATGATTCGCTTGATGTAGCAATGAAAACCCTTCTTCAAGCAATACTTCAATATCAGCTTTCATTCCTGTATTCGTCAGTGACGGAAAATCGGGGAGTGGTAAGCGCGCGGGATTAAGCATTGAGTTTTGGGTAATTGCATTCATGATGTGGTCTTTTTTTAAAGTCGAATAGTGAGAATCAAACAGTTAAGGTGTCCAAAATCAGAATGATTCAATATTGTATAGAATCGTTGATTTGGGTCACGATGTTCAAGAGGAATTCATCGGTATTATTGGAGGATTTTCGTTTCAGAGCACCCGTGAATTCCTATTGAAAAATGCAAAAAAAATCAGGGCGCGATATGCCGTACCCTGATTTCTTTGATGAGTGCTATTTATTTTTCTTAGACTTCTTAGTGCTCTCTTTCTTTGAGTCATCTTTCTTGGCTGATTTCTCATCAGTCGATTTTTTGCCTGAAGCTTTCTTGGACTTGGCCTGATCTTTTGATTGATCTTTGGATTTATCAGTCGATTTCTTGGCTGATTTGGATTTTTCAGCTTTCGGTTTCGACTTGGCTTTATCCTCACGTTCTTTGGTTTGAGCAACAACCTCAGTCTGTACTTTTGTGGCAATCGGTTCAATCGGCGCCGCAGTTGGCGTAACGACTTTAACGTCATTGACCGCAGCAACAGGTGGTTTCGGCGTTGCAGGCGCAGCGACCGTTTTCACTTGTTCAGTGGACTGTGTCGCTTGCGCTGGCTGCTGCACAGGTTTTTTATGTGCAGTTGGGCGCGGCGGACGTGGAGTAGTCGGTTTTGCAGCAGCAGTTACATTTTGCGCTGCAAAAGGTTTGGCCGTTTGTGGCTGTTGACGGCCTGTGCGTGCTGGACGATTTGAAGCTGTTTTTGGCGGAGTCGTTGCTTTCGCTGGTGCAGCTGCTTTTGCAGGAGCAGGCGTATTTGCAACGCGCGGTGCTTCCTCGCGCATCGGTTTACCGCCACTCGACAACTGTTTAACCAACTGGAAGTCGATTTTACGTTCTTCAAGATTCGCGCCTGCGACCTGAATTTCGACTTTATCACCGAGAGCAAATTTCTGACCATGCGTTTTGCCATTCATACTTTGGCTAGCGACATTGTATTCGTAGAAATCATTACCCAAGTTGCGCACATGAACCAAGCCTTCGACATAGAGTTCACTCAGCGTCACGAAGAAACCAAATTCAGTCACTGCGGTAATTACGCCTTCAAAACGATCACCGATATGCTGTTGCATATAATGGGTTTTGAGCCAGCTCATCACACTGCGCGAGGCATCATCGGCACGGCGTTCTGTTTGCGAGAATTGTTGGCCTGCCGCAACCAATTGATTGCCTTCGAGATCAGTCTTTCTACCTGCTAAATGATTTTTAATCGCGCGATGCAGCAGCAAATCAGGATAGCGGCGAATTGGCGATGTGAAGTGAGTATACGCTTCATAAGCTAAACCGAAATGTCCTAAATTTTCAGGCGCATAGACAGCTTGCATCATCGAACGCAGCAACACGGTGTGAATACTTGGCGCATCAATCCGATCACGCGTTGCTTCAATAATCGCTTGATAGTCCGATTGCGTTGGTTTTTCAGGGAAACTTAAACCGAGTAATTTTACATAATCACGCACTTTCTGCACGCGATTCATTTCAGGGGGCTCGTGATTACGGTAAAGCACAGGAATCAGATTTTTCAGCGCAAAATCAGCCGCACAGGTATTGGCCAGCAACATGCACTCTTCAATTAGACGATGCGCATCGTTACGCGTCCGCGGTTTGATCGCTGAAATACCGCCTTTGTCATCAAAGGTCATGTAAGTTTCAGTGGTTTCAAACTCCATTGCACCGCGTTTGGCGCGGACAGTGAGCATCACGTGAAACAGCTGATTCAGCGTGTCGATTGATTTGTGAACGGCTGGAATATTTGGAATCGCATCGGTCTGACCACCTAAGTAGCTCGCCACTTGATCATAGGTTGTGCGTGCTTGTGAATGCATAACGGCTTCATAAAACTCAAAGCCCATCACGTTGCCAGCGCGGGATAAATTAATATCACAAACCATGCATAGGCGGTCAACATTGGGTTTCAGCGAGCAGAGGCCATTCGATAAATCTTCAGGCAACATTGGCACAACATGGTTCGGGAAGTAAACCGACGTACCACGCGCTTGTGCTTCATCATCCAGTGCCATTTTGAGTTTCACGTAATGACTGACATCAGCAATCGCGACGATGAGACGGAATCCGCCACCCGCGCGTTTCTCCGCATAAACTGCATCATCAAAGTCGCGCGCATCTTCGCCATCAATCGTGATCAGCGGCAATTCACGTAAATCAATCCGACCCTTACGGTCTTTTAAGGCAGGTTCTTTGTATTTTGCTGTTTCTGCGAGAACTTGTTCACTAAAAATATGAGGTAGATCAAAATCGATCAGCGTGGTCGGAATAATCAGTTGTGTATCGACTTTATTTGAGAAAGCCTCAACCACATGGCCATTGGCGTATTCTTCACGGGTTGGCCAATCGTCGATTTCAATTTTCGCAGCATCACCAATGCTTAATTGTGCTGCAGTGACTTGATCAGGCTCAAGCGCGATTGGTTGATGTGCGTTTGGATGCGAAGGCTGAATATAAAATTGCCCTTCTTGCATTTGCAAATGACCAATCACTTGGGTTTGTTGACGTTCTTTGACATCGACAATACGACCGAGCGGACGTCCACGACGATCGGTACCTGTCGCGCGCGCGCTGACGATATCGCCGTTAAACACCAAACGCATTTCGCGTTCAGTCAAAAATAAATCGGGATGATCTGTTAGCACGACAAAACCAAAACCATTGGTATGCGATTGGATTTTACCGATAAATAAATCATCTTCGCTGATTAAGCGGTAACGTTGTGGATTATGTCCAACGGTGGTCAGTTGGCTATCACGAACCATCGCGGAGAGGCGGCGACTGACTGCTTCAATCGCAGTCGGGTCTTGTAAATTAAACAACAGCACAAATTCCGCATGACTGAGCGGTTGTGGATTTTGTTGTAAAATATTGAGAATGAGGGTGCGACTTGGAATTGGCGATTCGTAGCGCTGAGCTTCACTCAGGGCTTCAGGGTCGTTCCAAGTTAAATCTGGGGTAATGGTATTTTTCATTATTTCAGTTTAACACAGCTTTTATGATAATACGGTGTCGCTATTGGGTGCATTGAAGATTTTGTAGCAAATCAAATGAGTTTAGATTACGTCAAAAATGGATGATTTAGGGCTTGACGATAATTCATGAAGTCTATAGCATTGCCGACCTATGCGGATGTGGCGGAATTGGTAGACGCACCAGTTTCAGGTATTGGCGAGTAAAATCGTGGAGGTTCAAGTCCTCTCATCCGCACCAAATTTGATTGTATATCAATGATCTAAAAAACCCAAGTCTGATGATTTGGGCTTTTTAGTGCGTGCTATTTGAATCAGTTAGCGGATTGATGTGTCGGCATCTGTTGCTGTTGATGTGATCTCGGACAGTGAACTCGTTACGTCGCTTTGCTCGCGTTCATGGGTCAGCCATTCATGCCAAACGGCGAGCAACATTGCCAAGATGACGGGGCCAACAAATAATCCAATCATACCGAATGCATTTAAGCCGCCAAGTACACCAAATAAGACAATTAAAAATGGAATTTTTGCCGCACTTGAAATCACCATTGGGCGAAAAATATTATCAATCACAAAAATGACAACACCTGCCCAAACTGCGAGACACGCCGCCCCAATCGGAAATCCAGTCAAAGCAAGCCAAGCGACAGCTAAGCCCCATGCAATCGGCGAAGCAAATGGAATCATGGCAAGGAGTGCGGTGATAATGGCAAAGACCATTGCGCCCGGTACTCCGGCAATACTATAACCGATGCCAGCCAATACACCTTGTGCAACGGCAGT
The DNA here is from genome assembly GCA_014378805.1 of Moraxellaceae bacterium. Taxonomy (GTDB): domain Bacteria; phylum Pseudomonadota; class Gammaproteobacteria; order Pseudomonadales; family Moraxellaceae; genus Aquirhabdus. The sequence goes on along the minus strand of JACMMY010000064.1, from coordinate 1,393 downwards.
CATGACATTGCCATAAACAACAGCGCGAGTGTTGACCGCAATTGCGGCAAGGTAATGGTCGCCACGACGACCAATGATACGTTCGAGCGCAGATTTGATTTGAACCATGATACGTGCGCCATCTTTATAGAAGAAAAACATTGTCAGCAGACAAAATCCAACTAAAGCAAGATGTTCCGCAATATTTCCTATGAAACGAGCCCCTTTGCCGACCTGCTCATGGAGAATGGCGCGCATTTGTGCCTCAAACGCACTCGGGTCATCATTGAGTCTTGAGACGAGGTCTTCTAAATAACTCCCAATCCACGGCGTGTTCTTTAAGGAGGGCGGTATCACTAACTCACCAGCATTAATCTGGTTATGAAATTGATGGTACCAATAGACCATTTGATGCTCTAACGCCAGAATCCCAAATCCAATAGGTACACCGACGAGCACCATTAGGCTCAGAGTGACAACTCCTGCAGCAGTATTTTCGCGCCCTGAGAGTTTATTCAATGTCCATTGATAGAGTGGCCAAGTGACATAAACCAGTACTGCCGCCCAAGCAACTGGGACTAGGAAGATTTTAAAAACCAAGAAACTGAAGAGAACTAAAATACCCAGCAAGATGGGCAATAACATACGCTGGATGGATACAGTTGAAATAGTAGGTGATCGAGACATATGTTATGCGCCATTATTTGATAACTCGCAATGTGCGAGGCGTGGGTAATTTAACTATGTTATAGCTCTGTTATTATGTTGGAAAAGTCGAAGTAAGTAATGGTATATTATCTGCGCACCTGTATAAAAACGGGTGGGTTTTTTTAACAAAACCTTAAATAAACGATGAAAACTCTGTTAATGGTTTTCATGTCTAATGAGATTGCAAGGAGTGCGGAAGTTGAAACAAAGTCAATATCGTCAGCTACAAGTGGGTGTATTTGCATTAATTGTTCTATTCGGCGCTACCGCATGTAATAAGCATAAGGCAGAAGAGTCGAAAGTCGAAGCAAGTGTTCCAGAGCAAACCTTGACACCTGAAGAGCAAGCGATCAAGCAGCAAGAAGTTGAGAAACATCCAGCTGATTATTATAAAGCGGATAATAAACAAAGAGTTGCTGAGGAAGATGGTTTGTTAGATGATGTTAATTCGAAGAAATAGTCACGAAATTAGCCCCGTCACACTGAATTAAAAACGTTGAAATCACTTTATGTTGCGGTTGATTCTATTGGGTCTAATTTTGTGTGATGGCGATTTCCTGAGCTGTCATCGACATTTGTGATAATTAGGCTTGTGATTTGCCATTTGTTTTTGTAATATGGCCACCTCGTGGTGAGGTGGCCGAGTGGCTTAAGGTACTCCCCTGCTAAGGGAGAGTAGGTTAACCCCTACCGAGGGTTCGAATCC
>JACMMY010000063.1 GCA_014378805.1 Moraxellaceae bacterium | reverse complement strand
TTTTAATGTTTAAATCCTTCAGCACATCACCAAACCACAAATCAATCGTCAGTCTTTCATCATAAAATATCAAACGATGAACGCCAGAAATCGCAGGTGGATATTGAGCTAATAGACGTGTTGCGAAGTTGCTTAAATCAGGGAACTTTAGCAGTTTTTGAGCCACTTCTTGAGCTGATAAAGGCTTATTTTCCTTAGATATGATATGCAGTCGACTACTGTTTTCTGGGCGCATCTCTTGCCACAATTGCCATATCTGTAAAAGGTGTAAGCCGTCGCTAAATTGGTGTGCGTCTAAGGTGAAAGTCTGAAAGGATGATAATTCTGCAAACTGCTTTCTGAGCAGTGGCAAATCAGGATCAACTATGGGATCGATGGTCATACGCTTGTTCTGAATGCAGTGATTAACATCTACCAGCGTCGTGTTCGTCGCAAAAAGTTACTGGCAATCACATAGCCAATCAAAGCGCCCACCAAAATTGCGACGGCGCCATAGATAAACATTTGCGCACCGCGATCACTTTGTAGGACTTTAACCTGAACGCTGAGATTATCATTTTCAAGTTGTAGTGTTTGATTGCGGGTCAGTGCAATACGATTGGCAACTTCAAGTTCATCAAGCCGTTTGGTTTGAATTTTACTTTGCTTGTTTAAGTTTGAGAATTGCGTTTCAAGGGTTGCGGGTTTAATGGGTGGGGTAATAACCACAGGCGCAGTTTGATTGGCAGTTTTGGTCGCTACGTTAACCGTCGATGTTTGTGTCGTTGGTACGATCACTGGCGCTGTCACGGCGGGTGCAGCGAAGCTCTGTCCGATATGGATTGCAATCAAGGTCGTCATGACGGCGGCGATCTTTTGGGTTGCTTGAATCATGAAAGCAGTCCGTCAATAGGCAAAATAATGATTGGATTATACATTAGTCGTTGGCAATGCTTGAATAAATGGTTTCACAACCACCGACTCATAAACACCTTCAAGCACGAACGGCTCTTCCGCAAGCCAAGCATCTAAAGCAGCACGATCTGGGAAGTCTAGGACTAATAAACTGCCTGTAAAACCTGCTGATGGATTCGCATGGTCGATTGGGCATGGCCCAGCGAGGACGACTTGACCTGCTGCATCGAGGGCTTGCAGACGAGCAAAGTGAGCAGGACGATGCGCTTTACGCTTCTCTAAACTATTCGGAACATCTGTTGCATAAACGGTAAATAATGGCATGTCTATTTCTCTTCAATAATAACGCGTTAATCTGACTTTTTTAACGCCTTCTCCATGAGGGAGGGAGGTTAGGGTATCAATATGTGTACAGAAAATATCCATCAAAATCTTAACCCTTACGGGAAGACTTTAACGCAATGATGCGAAAAATTAGCTCTGTTTCTCAGGGTTTTTGAGATGACTGCGAAGCAATACAAATTGTCCGATCATAAACACAATCATAATTGCGGTACTGCCAAAGACTTTGAAATCAATCCAAAGTGCTGGAAATGCAAATGCAAAGGCGAGATGCAAACTGCCGAGGATAAAGAAAAAAGCTGCCCATGCCAGATTGAGTTTTTTCCAGTTTGATTCTGTTAATTCAAACACAGAGGCGAGAAAACGCTTCGCTAAAGGAATTGGATGTTCACCAACTATTGGGCTGATTAAGAACGCTGTACCAAAGGTCCAGTTTATAATCGAGGACTTCCAGCGGAGCCAAATATCGTCGTGGAGATAGAGTGTTAAGCCACAAAAAGCCAGCGTTAATAACAGGGTAATCCACTGAGATTTTTCCAATCGCCCTTTTTGCAGTATAAAATGGAGTGCGTAGACGATGACGCTGGCGATCAGCAGTCCTTGTGTAGCGATAAAAATCGCGCCTGTCGTTGCAGGAGTGATTGTGAGATGACCTTGCGCGATATCTAATACAACAGGTTTCTTCGCTAAAACGAAGAAGGCTGCCAAAGGCACGAAGTCTAACAATGCTTTCATGCTACGCTCTATTCCACATAATTCAAAAGTTGAAGTATAGATGATCCTGCGTGCGGATTTACATACACATAGTTACTTTTCTGATGGTCAATTGTCGCCATCGGACTTAGTCACGGCTGCGCATGCGGCACAAGTCACAATTTTGGCATTAACCGATCACGATACGGTTGATGGCTTGCCCGAAGCGCGCAAACAAGCCGAGACTTTAGGGGTGCAATTGGTTGATGGCGTAGAGCTTTCGACCCAGTGGACACGTGCGACCACGAAGCGCGCTTTATCGATTCACATCGTTGGTTTGGCGATGAAAGATTTTGCGCCACTTGAAGCCGTGCTTGGGGAACAGCAAGTGATTCGAGCGCGTCGTGCGGAACAGATTTGCGCAAAATTAGAGAAACTCACTAAACGTCCAGCTTGGGATGCGGTTCTTGCTTTGGCTAGTGGTCGTGCCGAAGGCATTACCCGCGGTCACTTGGCGCAGTGGCTGGTCAATGAAAAACTGGTGAATAAACAGCAGCAAGCGTTTGATCGTTATTTGGGTGAGGGAAAACCTGCTTATGTGCCTTTAGAATGGCTCTCAATGGCAGATGGTGTGGCGGCGATTGTGGCGAGTGGTGGACAGGCGGTTTTGGCACATCCAACACGGAATAATTTAACGGCTACGGCATTGCGGCAGTTGTTGGTTGATTTCAAAGCGGCGGGTGGACAGGCAGTTGAATTACCTGCAATTAATGAACCGCCCGCGACGCGTGGAATGATCAATCGTTTAGTGGCAGAGCATGGGTTTCATGTGTCGACTGCGAGTGATTTTCATGGCGCACATATGATGTGGAATAAACTCGGGAATGTGCCGTCGCTTGCGACAGGGCAGAAGGGTGTTTGGGAGTTGTTTTAGATTTTTAATTTCATAAAAGCTGGGGCAAGCCCACAGCCTACCGTTACTTAGCCGATTCACCAAATCAACAGCATAGGGTTTAAAGATCATCGGCACGAGATAGGTGTCGTAGAGCTTAGGAATTTAGCCTGTAAATACTTTGTCGTTATCGGGATTACTCATGGTGATCTCCTGAAATTCGGTTTTTATTCTGCTCTAGCAAAAAGCTGTGGCAAGCCCGCGGCCTACGTTTTTAAAGTTACTTTGTAGGGTAGCTATTCTTCAAACTCATCAAGTTCGTAATCTATAAAAACATCCTTCTTGTAATCTTTAAAAGAAAGCCGGAAGTTGTCGTGAATAGCTTCGAACAATGTAAATAGCTCATCGTACAATTCCTTCACTTTTAGTATTTGAACCTCGAGATCCGCTAAAGAGTCTCTTCTAGTAAGCCGATGAACAATATCTATTCTGTACTGATTCAACCTAAGACATTTTTCTATGAACTCATTCTTGTCATTGAAAGAAATAGTACATTTTAATTCCTCTATTAATTGGCCATACATTAGTTTTTTCTTTTCAGTAAACTGGATTTCGGCTGGAAAGATTGCCAATTGAATCAGGAACTGTGCATCTTTCAATAAGAGCCTGACTAGTTCTTCAGATAGTTGATGAAAAATTAGCAACGAGGCCAAATATCCCTCGACAGTATTTTTGGGTAAAGCCTCATTTGCAATCTCATCTAATTCGTTTAAAAAATCAGGTCTATCAAAAGATGGCCATTTGTCGGAGTCACGAATTGTAATAATTAAATTTGTGGCGTAATTCACAGCGCTAAACTTCTCTTAAAAGAATTTTTCTATTTAAATTCTGATATTTACTTGCTTGTAGGTTGTAAGTAGGATATTCAATTCAAAACAAAATTCACAGCCTGCAAAGGCTCAGGAATATCAGATTCACCCAAACTACTCCTAATATCAATCTCAATCGTGCGTACCATCGCATCCAGCGGTAAATGATTTTCGAGTAAGCCAAACGGCTCCTCTAACTCACTCCCAATCCCATCTAAACCAAAGAACGTATACGCCAAAACCGCAACCACAATCGGCGTAGAAAATCCTAATGTGCCGCCTAAGCCAATCGGCAATAGCAAACAATACAGATATGACGTGCGGTGCAATAACAACGAATAGGCAAACGGCAACGGTGTCGTTTGAATGCGTTCGCAAGCGGTTTGGATTGATGACATGGATTCAACTTTTGCAGCGAGTTGTTGATAGCAAATGTCGGTGATTAATCCATCTTTAAAGCATTGCAAAATATCTTTATAGATCAGCTGCAAAATAAAGTCAGATGGATTTGGGTGCTTGAGGAATTGTTGATATTCAGCTGGGCTGAGCCATTCTTGCATTTTTTCAGATGAGTTCTTCTTACGCAGTTTTGCATTCAAATGATGCGCGAAACCGATGGCGCGGTAGAGGACGCGTTGGCGTAGTTCGTCGGGCAGCAGCAGACTTTCACGTGATAAATTACGCATGGTGAAAATCAACGCGCCCCATTCTTTGCGCGCTTCCCACCAGCGGTCATAGCAGACGTTATTACGAAAGCCCAAGAAGATTGAGAGTGCTAAGCCAATCAGTGAAAATGCCGCAATCGGCAACGCAGGCAAAATATTCGGATAGCGACTCTCAAAACCCGAAATCGCAACCGATAACAAAATCACAAAGACCAGTTGTGGCAGAATATTTGGCAGAATTGAGCCACGCCATGACAACAGCATTCGAAAGGCATTTGGGCGTGGACGTACAATCATGCAAATCTTCCATTAATTCGTTTTTGATATAATAGCTGACATTAACTAGAGATTAATTCGTTCGCATTGAAATAGCGAGGCATTACGCCATTCTGAGCCAATGATTGGCTGCCAGTCGAGCCGACAATCACGTGATCAACCAATTGAATATCCAGTAAATAACAGGCTTGAGCGAGTTGACTAGTCAGCGCTAAATCGGCTTCCGAAGGATTCGCAGGCGCATCAGGATGATTGTGCGCAATAATGATTTGCACAGCTCGATGTGCTAAAGCACGACTCAACACCTCGCGAATATGCACAGAACACGCTGTGGTTGTGCCAAAGAATAGTTTTTCAAACGCCAGTAAGCGCAATTGACTGTCCAGAAAAACAACGGCAAAGACTTCACGGCGTTCAGCTTTAAGCTGCTGGGTAATATAACGCTGCACTGCGCGTGGATCATTTAAGCTAATCCCTTGACGCAGTTCGCTTTCGATATGGCGTCGTCCGAGTTCAAGCGCTGCCATGAGATGCGCATATTTTGCACTACCGATGCCGTGGCAAGACATAACTTGTTGAGGCGTTGCACTGAGTAAGCCAGCCAATCCTTCAAACCGCTCAATCATCGAACGCGCGAGTTCAATCGCAGATTGCTTGGCAGTACCAGTGCGTAGAAATATGGCGAGTAGTTCAGCATCAGAGAGTGCGCTTGCGCCTTTATCTAGCAGGCGTTCGCGTGGGCGTTCAGATTCAGGCCAGTCTCGAATACTCAAAAGCAAATGCTCAAAAATTTTATTGTCATAGTTAATTCATTTTATAGATATTTTGTCTCACAATTTTGACATTGAATTCGTTTGAAAAGCAAGTTTGCAATTCACTTCACGTGAAAGACTTTAGCTTTAAAATGACAACACTTTGGCAAAAATATGATTTGAATGGTATCGTTACGCAAATTGATTTTGAGTGTGTATCAATGCTACCAGCTGCAATGTCGTCATCGCAAACCACGCAACCCCATAAAAATATCCTTTTAGGTGTTACAGGCGGTATCGCCGCCTATAAAAGTGCGTACTTGGTTCGCCGATTAAAAGATGCTGGTTTTGCGGTTCGTGTCGTGATGACGGCGGGTGCGCAGGCGTTTGTGACGCCGCTGACCTTTCAAGCCTTATCAGGTGAACCTGTTCATACGTCGTTGCTTGATCCAGAAGCCGAAGCGGGCATGGGACACATTGAACTGGCGCGTTGGGCTGATTTGGTTTTGGTTGCGCCAGCGAGTGCAAATTCGATTGCGCGTATTACCGCAGGCGCGGCAGATGATTTGCTGACGACGGTTATTTTAGCAACCGCTGCACCTGTTTTTGTCTCACCTGCCATGAACCAACAAATGTGGCAAAACAGGATGACTCAGCGCAATTTACAGACGCTTCTTGATTATCAGTTTCATGTGATTACACCAGATTCTGGCAGCCAAGCGTGTGGTGATGTGGGTGAAGGGCGGATGCCTGAACCCGAAGACTTAGTCGCCATTATTCAGAATCATTTCCAAGGTCATCCTTCAAGTACAACAGAGTCAACGGTCAATCAGACTCTAAAAGGTAAGCATGTGGTCATTACCGCTGGCCCAACGCGTGAAGCGCTTGATCCTGTGCGTTACGTGAGTAATCACAGCTCTGGGAAAATGGGCTTTGCGTTGGCAGAAGCCTGCCAGAACGCCGGTGCGCGAGTCACGTTGTTGGCTGGCCCTGTGAGTTTACCAACGCCTTCTGGCGTGGAACGCATCAATATCGTTTCGGCGCGTGATTTATTATTTGCGAGTGAAAAAATCGTTGAAGCAGGTTGTGATGTCTTTATCGCAACCGCGGCAGTTGCAGATTATCGTGCGGAGCATATTGCTGATCAGAAAATCAAGAAACAAGGCGATTCTCTCACGCTGACTTTAGTCAAAAATCCAGACATTGTTGCGACGATTGCAAAACATGCCAAACGTCCCTTTATGGTCGGCTTTGCCGCAGAAACGCAGCGTATGGAAGAATATGCGCGCGGTAAACTCGAAACCAAGCAGTTGGATATGATTGCTTGTAATGACGTATCTCGCGGAGACATTGGTTTTGCATCGGATGATAATGCGATGACGGTTTTCTTTTCGGATCGTTTCGGTTTAGAAAAAGTGATTTTGGATAAAGCCAATAAGCATGAGATTGCAAACCGTTTGGTTGAATGTTTAGTTCAAGCGGGTGCTTAGTCGTTTTAATGGTTTTTGATTCAAGATTAACCGAGGTTTAAAGTGATCAAAATCGTTGAAGCTGATCTGACTAATCCTGAACATGCAGCTGCGGTGATTTCTTTACTGGATCTATATGCGCAAGATCCCATGGGCGGCAGCGTGGGCTTGAGTGATCATGTTAAACAGACGCTCATTTCCCAGCTTGAAAAACGATCTGAACGCCTGATTTTACTTGCGATTCAAAATAATGCATTCGTGGGCTTACTCAATGGCTTTGAAGGTTTTTCCACATTTGCTGCACGACCATTACTGAACATCCATGATGTCTTTGTTCATGCTTCCGTTCGCGGTTTAGGTGTCGGACGTGAATTATTCATTTACGCAGAACGTGTCGCACGCGCGCGCGGTTATTGTAAGTTGACACTTGAAGTTTTGGCGGGTAATACTCACGCGCAGCGTTTATATCAGGCTCAAGGATTTGTCGGTTATGCATTAGATGAGGCGACAGGCCACGCGATGTTTTGGCAAAAAGTCTTGCATGAATAATCTGTATTTTTAGAAAAGCTTCATATTAATAGCATTTTAATTTCTTAAAATGTGTCATTCACCAAAGTTAAATTAAGGCGCATAAACATGTCAAAGAACGTTGTCATTACAGGTGCATCAAGCGGCATTGGTGAAGCATTAGCAGAACAATTTGCTGCAAAAGGTTATAGCTTAGGACTTGCAGCACGCAGCGTTGATAAATTACAGGCGCTTGCACAGCGACTCACACAGCAATATTCAATTCGTGTTGAAGTGGCGAGTTTGGATGTGAATGACGATGCCAGTATTCCTGCCGTGTTGAATGACTTAGTCGCGCGTTTAGGATCGATGGATATTTTGGTTGCCAATGCGGGCGTTGCGGGTTCACGTCGAAGTGGACGCGATGATTTGAGTGTTGATAAAGCGATTTTTCAGACCAATTTAATCGGCGCGATTGCGACATTAGATGCCGCGACAAAGATCTTTTTAGCACAAGGTTTCGGGCATTTGGTTGGGATGTCGTCATTTTCAGCATTTGCACCGATTCCAAAAAACGCAGCGTATTCGGCGAGCAAGGCTGCATTGACTAATTACATGAATGCCATGCGTTTAGAGTTATTGACTAGCCATATTGATGTCACAGTGATTCATCCAGGATTTATTAATACCAATCTTGCGCCAAAAATGGACAAATATCCTTTTGTCGTCACTGCGGACGTTGCCGCAAAACAAATGGTTCGCGCGATTGAGAGCAAACAAGCGAATGTGATTGTCCCTGCCTTGCCATGGAAAATTGTCAAAGGGCTGTTTCAAGTCATGCCTGATTCATTGATGTCTTCTCTTATGAAGAAGTTTGTGAAGTAGTTGCTTCCAGACGCTTTATATGTGTGCCGTAATCAGCTGTTTTGACGTTGTGGTTGCATGAGTATTCTATGTTCTATTCTAAGTAACAAATGTTAATTGATTCTGCTGAAAAAATATTTTAAAACTGTAGGTAATGGCAGTGAAAATTGCCATGTGGCTTTCTCACATTTTGTATGACTATAAGGAAAATGCTCATGTCTTGATTTTTTGAACTGAAAACAAGCGAAAATGATCAAACTTATTTTGTGCTTTAAGCTGGAAATGGTCAGGTGATTTTGACTAGTGAAATGTATACAACGCAAGCTGCGGCAGAAAATGGTATGGCTTCAGTTAAAAAAAATAGCCCACTTGACGAGCGTTATGAACGTAAAACTGGCGATTCTGGCAAGTTCTCTTTTAATCTAAAAGCGGGTAATCATCACGTGATTGGCGTCAGCCAACATTATGAAGCCGAAGCTGGTCGTGATAATGGTATTGAATCAGTAAAAACCAATGGCTCTACGACGGATGTGCGTGATCATACCGCTGAATAATATTGAAGCGACAAGACCCTGTTAAACATGGTTAAATGAGCAGGTTAAGCAATTAATCTGCTCATTTATTTGTGGTGCGTGAACCCATTATGCAAACCCTGCGCGATATTCGAACTTTTAGACCTGATGTTTTTAAAGAGCCACGAGGCTTTATCCAACCGACTTTCGCTCAACAGAATGTTGTCCTTGAAATTGGCGCAGGTGTGGGTTTACATGCATTAACTTTTGCGCGTGAAAATCCAGAAAAACAAATTTTTGCGATTGAGCGCACTGCCGAAAAATTTCAAAAGTTTCAGTGTTCGCATTTATCCGATTCATCGCCCAATCTCACACCGATTCATGCCGATGCGATTCCGTGGGTTGTCCATGCATTGCCACCAGAAAGCTTGCAGCAAGTCTTTATTTTATATCCAAATCCTGAACCAAAAAATCCAGCGCAACGTTGGTTTAATATGCCGTTTATGCAGTTCTTAGTGTCGAGAATGCAGCCGAATGCAACGCTCACTTTAGCCAGTAATATTGTTGAATATCTGGATGAAGCTGAGCGGCAGTTGATTCATGTCTGGCAACTGCCTTATGTGCGCTCAAACGTGACAACAGAGCGGCGTACACATTTTGAGATTAAATATATGGCGCGCGGTGAGGCGTGTGGGAACATCATCGTCACGAAGCCTGAAGGCTATGAAACGCCGTTTGATACGTATTTCAGGAATGCGCAATAAATCTGTACTGCGATTGTCTGGATTCTCTGTCGTAATTCGATAGATTGATGTATTGTTCGGCTTGGCACAGCTGTTGCTTCTGCTATATAAATAGTCGAGGCAAAGATGACCAAGCGAATGCCAAAAAATTAACATGGCAGATTAGATTTCCCCTTTGGGGCTTTTGTTAGATATTTTATTAGACTTTTTATCAGGATAGGTAAATATGAAGCGGATTTCTCATCATATTGCACTTACGGCGTTGACCGTGGCAGTCGTATCAAGTGTCGCTATCTCAGGCTGTAGCAAAAAAGAATCGACCGCGAGCAGCGATGGGTTGGAAGTCAAAATCGGCCATTCTGCACCGCTCACTGGCGCGCAAGCACACTTAGGGAAAGATGCACAAAATGGTGCGCAATTGGCAGTTGATGATCTAAACGCACAAGGCGTGACGATCGCAGGTAAGAAAGTGCATTTCACGCTGGATGCGGTCGATGACCAAGCCGATGCGCGTATCGCAACGACTGTTGCACAGCAACTCATTGATGACAAAGTTAGCGGCGTGATTGGACATTTGAACTCATCAACGACACTGCCGGCGTCACGTTTGTATAACCAAAATGGCATCGTACAAATCAGTCCTTCAGCGACGAATCCGACCTATACTCAACAAGGTTTTGGTAATGCATTCCGTGTGATGGCAAATGACGTACAACAAGGTCGTGCGCTCGGAACCCTTGCAGTAACTGAGTTGAAAGCCAAAAATATTGCAGTGATTGATGATAAAACGGCTTATGGTGCAGGTTTGGCCGCTGAGTTTGAAAAAGCGGTAAAAATGGCAAACGGTCATCTAGTTGCTCACGAATACACCACGGACAAAGAAACTGATTTCAACGCGATTTTGACCCGTATTAAAGGCGAAAATCCTGATCTGATATTCTTTGCTGGGATGGATGGTCAAGGTGCTGCAATGGTTCAACAGGTTAAAAATTTAGGACTGAAAGCGCAGTTTATGGGCGGTGACGGCATCTATACGCCAGAATTTATGAAGTTGTCAGGGAAGTTCTCTGATGGCACAATTGCCAGCTTACCGGGTGCGCCATTGGCAAAAATGCCTAAAGGCCCTGAGTTTCAAAAGCGTTTCGAGGCTAAATACGGACCAATTCAGCTCTATGGCGCATACAATTACGATGCAGTCATGGTGATGGTTGATGCCATGAAACGTGCTAATTCCGTCGATCCAAAAGTGTATGTCAAAGAAATGAAAACTGCGAATTGGCCGGGTGTGACGACGACGATTGGTTTTGATGATAAAGGCGATTTGAAGAAAGCCAGTATCACGATTTACAAAGTTGAAAGTGGCAAGTGGGTTCCAATCAAGACTGTTGAATGATGGTTTGAGTGTTTCTTAGTGAAAGCCGTACAACGTGTAATACGTGTACGGCTTTTTCTTTGGTTACATCAGTTTTGAAAGTTCTAGGATGATAAGCGTATGAGTTCAATCGTGAATTGGGGTAAGGATTTTCTTCGTTCAGATGCACTGAAAAAGCCTTCATTGTTTTGGCGACTGAAGCATGGTTTTATTTTCAATGTACTCAATAGGCTGATTGGAATTTCGATTCCTTTTGTTCGACGCAACCGCTTCCAAGTGGTTGAGTTGCGGACGAGTTATTTGAAGGGGGTCATCTCATTACACGGTAATAAAAATCATATTGGAACGATGTATGCGGGCGCGATGTTTTTGCTTGCCGAAGTGCCAGGTGGCATCGTGTCACTATTTGAGTATGGGTCAGGTTATTTTCCGATTTTGAAAGAACTGACGATTCGTTATTTGTTGCCTGCGACTTCTGATTTGACGATTGAGGTTTCGTTGACTCAAGCGGAGTTGGATGCGATTCGTCAAACTGCGGATGAGAAGGGCAAGAGTGACTTTACGCTGACGTTAGATTTGAAAGATGTGAATGGTATGGTGGTCGCGCAGTCGGTGGCGTTGTATTAGTTAAGGGTTAAGAAGTGAGAGGGTTATGATTTTTTTCGTATTGACGCGTACAGGTTATGATGAATTGGTATGGTCTTTGGCAAAATTCCTTTACCGTTATGGGTCAATGCTGAGGTTTTATCACATGAAGAAATTAAATTACTCTATGAGAAAGGTATAGAGATTTCTGCATTCTCGCACTTAATCAATTTTGATGATATTAATAAAGTCGCTGAAGCTATTGATACTATAAAGCAACATCACCCGAGTCATAAAATTTGGGTAGAAAATCCCGCTGACTTCTAATCATTAATGGAGCGATCATTGAGTCCAGTTAGAGCCGCAGACTTTGAAGCAGAAGTCAGTTTTATATCTGCTGCAGATGGAGGTCGGCAAGGCCCGGCTGTGCAAGGGTTTCGTCCAGATATTCAATATGAAGATTCAGAAGGCTTATGGATGGTTTGGCCATTATTTATAGATAAAAATGGTGTTGAGCTAGCAAAGGGCACTGTAATTCCGCGTGTTTCCAATGCTAATTTTTATATTGTTAATGATGATCTTCGCCGCACAGTTCATCGCGATAAACTTCGCGAAAACACTCATTTTCATATTTGTGAAGGTGGGCGAAAAGTGGCTGTGTGTCGAGTTGTCAAAATCCTGAGTTTATACGAAGATTTTGACGCCTCTTAATTTTGACAAATTATGCAGTAACCCGCCCAACTTCACCATTCAATGCATCAGGCAATTCCAAGATGAGCAAACCTGACTCAACCAATGCTTCAGGTTTAGCCACCACAAGCGCTTCCCAGCCTTCAGTAGCTTCAACGACATTCACCACATTTACATTCTGCTCAAGCGTTTGACCGACTTGGGGTAGCGTGCCTGTGCCTTGTACACGATGCAGCCATGCTTTCGGTTTTGCACGGAAATAAAGACGCGCAACAATTTCTTGACCGAGATAACAGCCCTTGTCGTAATCCACGCCACCGCGTTGATGCAGACGAATTTCTTGTGGTTGGAACAGTCCTGCATTCGTCGCAGTGATCCACGCAGCACCTTGAGCAATCGCAGTTTTTTCCCACTCATTAATTGAGGTTGTACTTTCATTGAGTTGGAAATCTGCTGAACGGTTATTAATGACTGGAAAGATTTCTTGGCTATCCGATGCAGTCATTTTAGAAAATGCACCGTATTTGCGAATATGCGCTTTAAAGGTATCAAGCAAATCAGTTGAAATCACGACATCAAATTGTTCTGCGCTTTGACG
>JACMMY010000062.1 GCA_014378805.1 Moraxellaceae bacterium | reverse complement strand
TGCTGCATCGGTGCAAAACTGGACATGAGTATTCTTTCGATCAAGTAGGTGATATATAGCAATCGGTGAAGCATACCCTAAAACAGTTGTTTGATAGAAATGTAGAATTAAACACGATTGATTTTTTTGGACATTTAGCTCAAAAAAATACGAAAAAGCAACATTCTATCGACTTGTTCGTTAATGAACAGCGCTGACATTCATCAGGACATGATCACTATGAGTTCAACTTTACTAGAAAAGAAAAAGCCTAAACCACAATTAGTTGAAGATTCTATTCAGCCATTTGCTGATTCGGCTGTTTCAACAAGTGTCGTTTCATTAAAGAGTCCAATGCATAATGCAGAAAGTTTGCGTATTGCCCTGATCGAGGCACAATATGCGTTGCGAGATACCCGAGATAAACCGCGTGGTCGTGGCGTGCTGATATTGGTGAGTGGTATTGAGCTGGCAGGGAAAGGCGAGGCACTGATGCAACTGCGTGAATGGGCTGATCCTCGATTATTCAAGGTCCGCGCGCGGTTGCCTGTAGATCCAATTTCGCCTGTTTGGCTACAGGATTCGAATGTGTTGCCTGAAAAAGGCGAAATTGTGATTATGTTTGGAACTTGTTACGGTGATTTGCTGAAAGCGCATATGGCATATCTTCAAGATAAGAAAAATATGCATAAAAAAAATACTGATTCTGACTCAAATACTGATCCATCACAAAAAATGACCGGTGCGCGTTTTCAGCGCGAAATAGAGTATTTGCATACTTTTGAGCAAGATATACGTGCCCAAGGGATTACGGTGTGTAAGTGCTGGTTTAACTTACCCTGGGACGATTTGCAAAAGCGATTCGATAATGTTTCCAAGAGTGACCAAAAATGGTTGAATCTTTACGGATTGGATTGGCGCAACAAAAAACAATATCAAGAGTTACAGCGTCTACGCTCAAACTTAGGTTCGGATTGGGTTGAGATTGATTGCAGAAATCCTGATACACGAAATTTGGTCTTTGGTCATTCGGTACTTGAGGCGTTGCGTGCACCGCGATTACCAATTACTCCAGCAGCGCGGCGTTGGCAATTAAGCGAAATTCCTGCCCCTTTGCTTGCACCAGCAATTGTTGTAATGGAAAAAGAAGCCTATAAATCATCATTGAAGAGTGCCCAGAAAAAATTCGATAAATTGGTTCATCAGTGTCAGAAAAGATCAATTATTTTGGTTTTTGAAGGCATGGATGCCGCAGGCAAGGGCGGTGCAATTAGTCGTGTCGTGCAACCGCTAGACCCACGGCAGTATCAAGTCTTTCCGATCGCCGCACCTGAATCGCATGAGTTACGGCATCCTTATCTCTGGCGATTTTGGTCTAAGTTACCCAAAGCAACAAGTGTCTTTACCAATATCACGATTTTTGATCGATCATGGTATGGTCGTGTTCTGGTGGAACGCGTTGAAGGACTGCTCCGTGCTGGAGAATGGCAAAGTGGTTATCAGGAGATTAATCGGTTTGAGCGCGATTTGATTTCAGGGGGCGCTATAATTCTCAAGTTTTGGTTATCGATCAGTAGTGAAGAGCAAGAGCGTCGTTTCAATGCTCGACAAGAAACACCCTATAAACGCTTTAAAATTACTGCCGACGATTGGAGAAATCGTAAGCGCTGGGATGATTATTTACAGGCGGCGGCTGATATGTTCGAACATACCAACACCACTGATGCCCCATGGGTGATTGTGGCGACCGATGATAAATACACCGCACGATTGGCGGTGCTTGAGTCTTTGAATCGCCGATTGGAAGTCGTTTTGGGTGAGGGTAAACGCTAAGTTAGCGTTTCTTCTGAGGCGTGTTGCCGCTTGCTTGTAGTGCTTTGGCAAGCGTGTAGCATTCATCAATGTGCTTGGTGGTAATGCGTTTAAACACAAAATATCCCATCGTTGCGGCAATGACTGTGCCGCCTAATGGAATAAATTTAATCACTTGGCGTGAGACCAGTCGTGCACCTAATCCGCGAATGGAGAGGCGGGTTGCACTACGCGTTGCGACCAGTCCTGCGAATGCAATGCTACGGCTGCCCAATTCTCGCCAGCGAATATCACCAGTTTGGAAATTAATAGCGGCAAGTTTTTCGGATTCTAATCCAAATTTGATGCTAATTTCAGGAAGGAGTTGAGTGAGCATTCCTGCATCCACGGCAAGATCGATCAGCGGTATTGGGACTGCAGAGATGCCTGCTGAAATATAGGCACGAGTTTTCATGAGTGAAAGGCATTCTTCGCGGATTGCATCTAGATCAAGCGCTGGATCAATGATTCTTGTGCGGTCGAGTTTCATGAGGATGCCCTTCCTTAAAATAAAGCTAAGTTGCTGTAAAAAGGATTTAACTTTTATCACGTATTCAGTGAATAAAACGAAAAATCATGCAGTAAAACATCATACTCAAAATATAATAACTAAAATACACAGATGAAACGATAGCTAAAACATGTTTAGATGTGAGTGATTCGTACTGATCATCGATTGCTTCACCAAAATGGCGGAATAGCCATGCGTTTTTAAATCACAGAGTTTAGGGTACTGTTTGTTGCAGGATCAAAAGAAAATTCTCCTTAGCCCTCCTTTTCCTAAGGAGGGAACAATTCCTCCCTTTTAGAAAGGGAGGTGAGAAGAGGTTTGCTTTTGATGTTAATAAATATCATTGATTAAAAGATCAAATTGAGTCTGATTGATGCTGAAAATTATTCAAAGCCAACGTATAGAAAGTCTGTTTGATGAGATGTTGGCGTTCTTTGACGAGCATCCGATAGGGGTGTTTGAGCCGCGTCAGATATTAATTCCATCGCACGGGGTTGGGGTGTGGCTCAAGCTGCATCTTGCGAGTACGCAAGGCATTGTTGCTCAGGTTTCGACCGATTTCTTGGGAGCGTTTCAGTGGGAGTTATATGGGCGATTGGCTGAACGTGATGCCGAACAGAAGCTCGTCAATGGCGCACCGCAAGCGCCGCTTTCTGCATCCATTATGCGTTGGCAAATCTTTAGTTATATATGGCAAATTTATTGCCAAGCATTTACAACTCACGAAAATAAAACTGCATCACAAAATAAAGACATCAACGCGATCAATGCGCTGAATTTTTTGCTCAAAAAAATCGTCGGTCAACAAGCACATAGTCATAAAAGGACGCAGCAAGCGGATAACGACGCTGAAGTAAAACGTCAGATATGGGTACTGTCATCGCAAATTGCGCAAGTCTTTGCAGGCTATGTGACTTATCGCGCTGATTGGTTGCGCGTGTGGGGACAAGGTGAATTTCTTAATCTTGCAGTGTTATGCAAAGACAAACCTGAATGGTTAATCGAACGCTATGCCGAAATGCAAATCTGGCAAGCGTGGTTGTGGAAGACCTTATTTAAAGAGGTTTTTGAGCAGCGTGAAGCGGAAGTCACACGCTTTTGGTCAGCACTGAAATCCGATCCAAGTTTGACGAAAAAACTGCCGCGTAGTGTGACAATTTTTACCGTGATTCAATTGCCACCTGCGGAGCTAATGTTCCTGCGTCAGCTTGCACAATACGTTGATGTGGCGTTGCTGCATTACAACCCGTCGCAAGAGTATTGGGCGGATTTGGTTGATGCACGCTGGTTGCAACGTCGTCAGAGTGAGCATGGCGACGGCACAGAGTTACGCGAAACGCATCCGCTGCTCACGCGAATGGGTAAGCAGTCACGTGATGTCTTCAAGTTGCTCGTACAACTGGCTGGTGGCGAGTTTGTGGAAGGTGAGCCATTTCAAGGTGTACAAGAGATTTGGCAAGATGCATTTGTACAAGATCAACAAGAATATTCACTGACCGTTTTACAGCATATTCAGCAACATGCGCTCGATTTATCCAATGTCAAAGATTGGGATTTTGATCCGACTGATGATTCTTTGGCAATTCATGCTTGTCATTCGACTTTGCGTCAATTGGAAGTGTTGCGAGAGGAAATTATTCAATGGTTAGGCAGCCATGTGACAGCAAATGAACGACGTAAACCGAGTGATATTCTCGTTCTCGTACCCGATTTGAATGATGTCGCGCCGCTTATTCGAGCGGTGTTTCCGTCAAGTCTTTCTTATGATTCGCGCGCTGAAATTCATGTGCCGATTGAAATTACTGGACTGACTTCACCCGAAGTAGATGCGTTATGGCAGGCATTGACGGGGCGTTTTAACTTGTTGGCTGGACGTTTGTCGTGTGAGACGTTGCTCGATTGGTTAGCGTTGTTGCCTGTGCAACAAAGTTATGCTCTAAGTGTCGATCAAGTGACGCGCATGGGCGAGTTGTTGGTTGAGGCTGGTTTCCGTCGTGGGTTTGATGGCGAGCATTTGAGTCGCACGTTGCTGTCCCACGATGCCGATGTTCGATTCACCTTACGTTTTGCGCTCGATCGCTTAATTCTTGGCATGGCAATGCCTGTCGATACGATGTATGTCGATTGTTTGCCGATGACGACATTGATGCGTGATGACTTTGAACTGGTTGCTGTTCTGGAACTCATTTATCAAGAGCTCAATCAACATCGTGGACAGTTGCTCATTCAGCGCGGCGTGTCTGAGTGGCTGGCGATATTGCGCGCGGAGTTACAACAAGCATTCGCTTCTGAGCGTGATACACGCGGCTGGACAAGCATTATCCAAGCCTTAGATGACATGGAAAAAAATGCGAATGCGGCACTGGCTGCTAAGGCTCATGCGCATGACAACGTGAATGAAAAAAAAATTGCATCGCCCGACATTCAGCTGCCACTCCGCTTTGTTTTAGAGGAGTTACAAACCACATTGACGCAAGCGATGCAAAGTTCGATTCCAACGGGAAGTGTGACTTTTGCCCGATTGGGAACGATGCGTCCGCTGCCATATCGCCTGATCGCCGTGTTGAATTTAGATACGGGGAAATTTCCACAGCGTGAGCAAAAAAATACATTTGATTTGATCGGTGCGTTGCCGCCTGTGATTGGCGATCGTGCGCGAACGGAAGATGATTTGGGGGCGTTTTTGGATGCGTTGCTGTTGGCATCGGAGGCGTGTTGGTTGTTTTATAACGGACAAGATGTGCAAGATGATCAACCGCGCTTGCCAGCCGCACCTGTGCAAGAATTGATGGATTTTTTACGTGATCATTTGACGAAAGAGATTGATTCGGATGATGAACAAAAATCGGTTTCACCGTTGGATCGCTATATTCATCATCGACATACGTTATTGCCTTTTGAGCGTGAAAACTATAATGCCAATAATCCGCAAGCAGCCGATGGCGTTTGGTTTGAAGTGGCAAAAAAGCTGACATTAGTTCAATTAGAGCAAGCTCCTGCGTGGATTTCGCCTGTGACAACGGCTAATTATGAGGTTCCTGAAAACCCCATTAAAGCCGATCAGTTGATTAAAGACTTGATGAAGCCAGCTAATCATTTCCTGACGCATGCGCGGATTGGTCGTTTGTATTTGGAAGAAGGGTTGTCGCCGTTTGAACCATTGACGTTGAATAAACTCGATGAGTATCAACTGCGCAATCAGTTTCAATTATCGAAGCAGAATCAAAAACAATTGCAATCGAAACAATGGGTTGCAGCGTTGCCTGTCGGTGTGGCTGGCGATGCGTATTGGAAGAAAAGTGAGCGTGAACAGCTTGTGATTGAAGCGCGTATGCAGCAATACGGCGGTGTGATTACGCTGCTGACAGAGCGTCTATTAACTTTGCCTGATGCCACAGTCTCGCCTGATGATAAAGAAAACAATTGGCAAATTTCGATTCGTGTACCGACTGATGATCGGGCGACGATTTGGTTGGGTCAGGCGGCGAGCAGTGGTAAGGGTCGACATCGGGTGAAGTTTTGGTTAGAGCATTTGTTGTGGCAAGTGTGGCGCAAGACGACCGAGGACGATGTGGCTCAAGGTCGTGGTCAACGGATTATGGTGTATAGCACGCAGACGCTGATGGCGTCACCGATTGAAGCTTCGGAAGCGTTGAAGCACTTACAAAATTGGTTGCATATCTGGCAAATCGAGGCGAAGCAACCGTTTGCTCTACCTCCGAGTTTGACGCTGGATTCTTTTTCAGTGGATAAAAGAACTGGGGAACTGAAAAGAAAACCGGTTGAATCATTATTCGAGAAGTGGATGGGTAATGATTTCAACTCATATATTCCACCGAATCAGAATGACGAGTGCGCTTTGCATCCAGATTGGCAATTGATTCTGCAAGGGCAAAATCCTGAACATGCGTTAGCGCATTTCTTTAATCTCTATGCGGAAACATTGTATGCGCCGATTGTGCAGCAGACTTCTGTCAAAGATGACGTTGCGCAGGAGAAAGCCGAATGACAACAGCTAATACGGCTCAATCTATGCCAGAAATTCCAGCGACACCTGCATTAGACCTTGAATTATTTGGTATGCATTTGATTGAAGCATCGGCGGGCACGGGGAAAACATGGGCGTTGTCTGCGTTGATCGTGCGCTTGCTGGTCGAGCGAAAATTGCAAACACGGCAAATTGTGGCAACTACATTTACGCGTGCGGCAGCGGCGGAGTTGCAGGATCGAATTCGGAGACGTATTCAAGAGATGTGGTTGTTATTGCAGGTTGCAGTGACTGATCCTACGCGTGCACAAGATAAAGCAGCGCAAGAGAATGATGTGTTGGGCTTGTATTTGTTAGCCAAACTATCGGCCAAAGAAAAGCAGGAAGCGAGTGAACAATTAAAGCTGGCTTTAGATACATTTGATGAATTATTTATCAATACTTTAGATAGTTTTTGCCAGAAGATTTTACGTGAATTCGCCTTCGATACAGGGCAAGGTGAGCCGCGTGAAATCAGTGAACAAGAGGAAGAGTTAAAGCAACAGCTTATCCATGATGCGCTCAGACAATGGCGCAGTCAGCAAGATCCGCGTTTGATCGAAATGTTGGTTATGACCAGTTCAATTACTGATATTGACGATCATGCGAATGTGGTGAAAACCACCATGAATTTCTTGAGTGCGCAGATTGCACCAGTGGAGGATTTTGGTTTTGATCCAGAGGCGTTGACGACATTTCAAGCGCAGATTCAAGATGTGGATTGGTCGGGCTGGTTGGACGTTTGGCAGCGCGCGCAGCCTTATTATTATGGCGGGCGTATTCTCGCTAATAATAATGAAGCGTTCCCATTATTAGTGAAATTGATTCAAACCATGAATTTGGAAGACTTGTTAACGATTGACGAATCAAGTCCAGAAATGAAATTGCTGAGCGTATTTGAAGATCAAAAATTTAATACCAATTTAAAGAAAGATGGTTTCAATGCGGACTGGATGCAAGTGCATCTCAATTCATCGCAGTCACAAGTCGTGATGGATTTTGTTATGATGCGTCGTGATCTTTCAAATAGTCTCAAACGTGCACAATCACATTTGCATCATCATATTTCAGTTTATGTACGTGAGCGTTTGCCTGATTTATTGGCTGAATTAAATGAGACAACGTTTGCTGCGCAGATGCATTCGTTGGCGAAAGCGTTAGAAGGTGAGGCTGGACAAGCGCTTTCGCAGCAGATTCGTCACCGCTATCCGATTGCTTTGGTCGATGAATTTCAAGATACCAATAGTGACCAAGATCAAGTGATTGAGTTGGTTTATCGTCAGCCGTTTCAACAAGCGATTACGCAAAATCAATTCAATAAATCTGATCCTGATACGCCGTGTTTGATTCTGGTCGGTGATCCAAAACAGGCGATTTACGGTTTTCGTGGTGGAGATATTCACACTTATTTATCTGCAAAAGAACAGGTTAATGAATCGGGTAGCGTTCACGCGTTAGATCAAAATCAACGTTCGGTTGCGCCGTTGGTGCAAGCTGTTAATGCGTTTTTTAATGAAAATGAAACGTTGGGTGATGGCGTTGATTATCCTGAAGTTTCGCCAGCAGCGCGGAATCATACGCCCTTGATTGATGAAGGTTCTGAAAATCCTACACCACTACGTTTTGTTCAATTAATCGAAGAAACGGATGAGTTGAGTCAGACGGCAAATCGCATTATTGAATTACTCAAATCGAGTCAAGAAGGTCGATTGCAGATCGCCGAGAAAGAAGTTCTGCCGCAAGATATTGCAGTTTTAGCGGGTTCTCATCGGGACTTGAGTACGGTTGAAGGTTATTTGCAGGCTGCAAATATTCCTGTGTGGCGACAGTCGAAAACCAGCGTGTTTCGTAGTTCACTCACCTACGATTTGGCGGCAATTATGCAATTGATGTTGTCGCCGTATCGTGAGGATTATTTTAGACGTGCGCTGTCGGGTCTACTCATTGGCAAGACATTATCCGAGTTGGATGCACTTGAAGATCAGTCGATGGAATTGGCTGAACTGCAAGCGGCGTTTGCGATTGATGCGCAGGTTTGGGCTAAATCTGGATTCTTGGCAGCATGGCAACGTATTGCTTCGCGTTATGGAGTTTGGCAACGACTCGCTTCGTTGGGCGAAGTACGAGAAGGTGAAATGAGCCAAAGTGGCGAACGTCATTTGGTCAATTTGCGTCATTTGATCGAATTGCTCCATCGTCAAAGCGAACGTCATGTCGGTGCACATCATTTGCTGGCTTGGTTGTTGCGTCAAGTTGCGAAACCGAGTGATCGTGGTGACGAAGTAGAGCGTCCATTACCGAGTCACAGCGGTGTGCAGTTGATGACGATCCATGGCTCGAAAGGTCTTGAGTTTCCGATCGTGTTTGCCGTTGGTATTAAAGATAAAAAAGAGAAAGCCCCCGATATCACGTTTTATCTTGAGAATGAACAACGCACGCTTGGCTTTGGCGAAGCGGATGAAGCGTTACTTGAACAACATCATGAGCGTGAAAAAGGTGAGTCAAGGCGTTTAATTTATGTGGCTTTGACCCGTGCAAAATATCGGCAATATTTGTATCTTAAATTTCAAAAGACGACAAAAACAAAAGGTCTTGAGCCGCCTTCGTTTAACCATTGGCTACCAAATGGTGCGGCGGATTTTGCGGCTCAACATCCCAAATTGGTCTGTGTTGAAAGCCCGATTCCTAAAGTGTCTGATTGGAAATATACGCCGCCTTATTCACAAGTGAATGAACTGGCGACACGCACCATTGCCCATCGTCAATTTAAGTCATGGGGAATGACGAGTTTTAGTGCATTGGTGCGTGACGTTGAACCTGCTAAATTACCTGCGGCAGTTGATTTACCCGATTATGGTGAAGATGAGTTGGTTGAGGAAGCAGCATCCACCCAGCTTTTAGAAAATAATGATGATGCAAAAGGTGAAGGAAAATTAGCATCAGATGATGTTCGTTTTACCTTCCAACGCGGTGCAAATGGCGGGAATTGTTTGCATCAAATTTTGGAATACATGGATCCTCGTTTTGACGAAGAAAATCCTGAGAAGTGGACGAAAACCTTCGCCAAGCAAATGAAGAACTTCGGGATTCCAGCGATTGAACCTGATGCTTTAGTGCCTTGGTTTAAAGATATTTTGGATGCGCCTTTGCCGAATGGTGCAACGCTTGCGTCATTGAAATTTAATGCACGCGTGCGTGAGCTGGAGTTTCATTTGTTTTTGCAAAATGAACGCATTGACGGTGATGCGATTGTGAGGCGTTTGGCTGAGGCAGGCATTCCTGTGCCGAATTTTAATAAGACTCAAGCGATTCGTTATTTAAAAGGCTTTATTGATTTGGTCTATGAACACGATGGTCGGTTTTATGTCGCGGATTATAAGAGTAATTATCTAGGTGATTCGATTGAGAGTTACACCGTTGCTGCAATGCAAGACAGCATGACGCATTCAGGTTATTGGCTGCAAGCGACCTTGTATATGGTGGCGTTGCATCGGTATTTAAAAGTGCGTAAACCTGATTATCAGATTGAAAAACATCTCGGCGGCGCGGTCTATCTCTATTTGCGCGGCATGAATGCGGCGTCAGATCAGACAGGCATTGTGCATTGGCAGCCCGATCCACAGTTGGTATTGGATGTGGATGCGTTGTTGGGGAAATCTGGCTCGGGTACGCGTAATTTAGTGGGAAGCACACTATGAACAGCATGACAAAGTCGAATAGTGCTGCACGAGCGATTGCGATCCCGACATGGTATGAAGTGCTGTCTGCGCATCTATTAGCGAAGTTTCCACAAACGGATGACGTGAGTAAGCAGGCGAATGCGCAATGTATTCGTAATTTAGGTAATGCCTTAGAGCAAGGCGATACTTGTCTTTATCGAGCGCCTGAGATGGCAGACGAAGCTTGGTTGTCACATCCGTTATTTGTGAGCGATACATTCGCCTCAGTAACGCCAGCGCCGTTAGTCGTGATGAATGATGAACAGGGCGAGGGTGGGCGATACGTCTATTTCTATCGACATTGGCAGCAAGAGTGGCAATTGGCAGAGCGGCTTGCAGCATTGCTCAATCCTGCGACTGCGCCCAAAGCCGCGCATGTGGATTTAAGCACTGAAACATCGCTGAAAGCGTTACAAATTCAAGCGATTGAAATGGCAGCGAAATCGCCTTTTTCGCTGATTACTGGCGGGCCTGGCACGGGTAAAACGTATACGCTTGCGCGAATTGTCAAAGCATTGCAACAGTCGAATGATCATTTACGTGTCGCACTTGCCGCGCCAACAGGCAAAGCCGCACAACGGATGCAAAGTGTATTGAGTGCTGAGTTTCAGCGTGCAGACATTGGTCATGTAAAAATGCAGCAAGCACAGACGATTCACCGTTTACTGGGACTGGGTGGACGCAGTACGCCCCGTTACCATCGTTTTGATCCATTGCCATTTGACCTCATTATCATTGATGAAGGTTCGATGCTGGACTTGGCATTGGCGAGTCTGTTGTTTGATGCGATTGCTGTGGGTACGCGCGTGATTATTCTCGGGGATGCGGATCAGCTAGCGGCGGTGGATGCGGGTGCGGTATTAGCAGATTTAGGCGAGTCAGATGCGCTAAAACCGTATCGCGTTCATTTGCTGGAAAGTAATCGTTTTAAAGCCGACGAAGGCATTGGTCTGCTTGCAAATGGTGTGTTACGACAGGATGAAGAGTCAGTCTTAGAGGCATTGGCAGGTAATGAGCAAGTTCAATATTTTGATTTGGATAAAGCACGAAAAATTGCAATATTCAGCCAATTATGGCAAGGATTTTCCGCATATGTCGCCTGTTTAGAATCCTTGAAATCTGCAACGCATCCATTATCCGAAGATTCAGTGAAAGCATTATTTGCCGCCTTCGATCAATATCGTGTGCTGTGCGCACAGCGGTATAGCGATTTCGGGGCGAATGCCATTAATCAAATCTTGGGCGAGCATTTGCAAAAAGCTTTAAATGATCAGAATGTACGCAATGGCGGCTGGTATGTCGGTCGCCCAGTGATGGTGACGCGTAACGACTACGGCTTGCGTTTGTCGAATGGCGATATCGGTGTTTGCCTTTCTGACAATACGGGGCGGTTGTGGGTCTATTTTCCTGATCGCGTCGCGCCGATTGCGGCGACACGATTACCGCCTGAACAGATCGAAACAGCTTTTGCGCTGACGATTCACAAATCACAAGGTTCTGAGTTTAGTGTGGTCGCAATGGTTTTGGATGCAAGTGCGGAGGAGATGTTGACGCGTGAACTGGTATATACGGCAATTACTCGCGCTAAAAAATGTATCCAAGTTTGGTCGGACAAAGCACTATTGATTAATGCGATCCATAAAAAAAGTAATCGTATGAGTGGTTTGAAGAGTAATATTGCTCAGATGCTAACAAAGGATCACTGATTGTTAGACAAAATGTACGAAAATGCTTACATAACTTGACGTTTGTTGACACTATCACTGTACAGGCTAAATGAACATAATGGTTTCACGGCGCAGGGATGTCGGCATGGATTGCCAAAAGGAAGGACTGCCGTAGGAAGTAAACGTAATTAGTTCATGATGAACTATGATCGGTAAGGATGCAATAACAGGACGTTAAAATGTGGAACCCGCGCTATCAGGATGAGATTAGTGCGGGTTTTTTATTTTCGATTTTAGGTGTTTAGTAGATATCAAAAAATAAGAAACGAAAACGTGATTGCCATAAAGCAGTCACGTTTTATCATTTTAGGGGCTTCATATACATTACCCCACTTCAGCCAATGCCGCTTCACGCACGACATTAATATCTAAACTGCTATTACACAGCTCAATAAATTTATAGGCAAAACCACGCAGTACATGGTTACGACGGACTGCGATCAGGGTGGTATTTTCTCCAAAAAGTGACGTTTCGATTTGCTGTAAGCGGCGATCACGTTCAGTGTTAAATGCAATCGATGCCACAATCCCAACGCCCATTCCCAGCTCAACGTAAGTTTTGATCACGTCCGCATCTAAGGCGGACATGACGATATCAGGTGTTAGTTTGGCTTGTTTAAACGTATCATCGATTTTCGAGCGACCGGTAAAGCCACCGTGATACGTGATCAGTGGCCATTTAGCTAGATCAGACAAGGTAATGGTTTGTTGTTGTGTCAGCCCATGGCCTTGCGGAACAATCAAACTGTGTTTCCATTGATAGTATGGAAATGCGACCAGTTGTGGATAATTGGTCAATGATTCTGTTGCGATTCCAATATCCGCCTCGCCGTGTGCCACCAATTCTGCAATTTCCACTGGGCTTGCTTGTTGCAAAATCAAGTGCACTTTCGGGAAGGCTTGCTTAAAACGTGCAACAATCGGTGGCAGCACATAACAAGCTTGCGTATGCGTTGTTGCGATGATCAATTCACCTTCATCGGTTGCTGTAAAATCCGATGCTAAACGCTTGATATTATCAGCGTCAATCAACATGCGATCAACAATACTGGATAGCGCCAAGCCAGGTTCGGTTAACCCCAAAAGCCGTTTGCCTTTACGAATAAAAAGCTGGACACCGAGTTCGTCTTCAAGGTCTTTGATGTGTTTACTGACGCCTGATTGTGAGGTGTACAATGCCGCCGCAGCTTCAGTTAAATTAAACTTCTGGCGAATTGTTTCGCGGATTATGCGTAGTTGTTGAAAATTCATAATGTTCTCATACCTTGGTATTTTTTCGTTCCGCTATTTTTTGCATGATCTTAATCTAAACATGGAATTTATTTTTAATTCCATGTTTAGATATAACGACGACTTTGATCGGTGCGCTTTATGAATATACTATATGAATAAATATTAATTTAAAGTGCATTTGATATATCTATTTTAGATATAGATATTCGTAAAGAGTATGAGTGTTCTGGCATCTAAAACGCCTTTGAGCGATACTCATTTTTGTCATGACATTACAGATTTTCTACTGCACTGTCATAAAAAGCACTGTATGTTCAATAAGCGCATACGAGTCGATTTGTCTCATGCTAAACGCTGGTCAAACACTTCATGAGGTGCATGTAGAGATGAAAAAATTAATAGCAATGGTGATTACGGTATCGTTGATTTTAATCGGGGAGCAAAAAGTCATGGCAGTCGAAGAGGCGAGTTATCAAGTTATCCAAAAGGACAAAGACTTTGAAGTTCGTGAATACGCTCCTCACGTACTTGCCGAAACTCTGGTTGACGGTGATTTTGAAAAAGCGGGAAGTCAGGCTTTCCAAAAACTTTTTCGGTATATCTCGGGTGACAACGTTTCGAATACCCAAGTTGCGATGACCGCACCGGTATCACAGAAGTCGATAGGCGAGAAAATACAGATGACGGCACCCGTCGGACAACAACGTGTTCAGGGAAAATGGGCCGTCAGTTTCATGATGCCGAAGGCGTTTACTTTGAAGACACTTCCGCAACCAAAGGATGCCAGTGTCAAGTTGCGTCAGGTCTCTGCGCAGCGGATGGCGATTATTCGATACTCCGGAACATGGAGTGAAAAGAATTATTTGAGCCATAAGTCGGAACTCGAATCATGGATTCGCAAACGGGCTTTAACTCCTTCAGGAGACGCAATCTGGGCTCGATATAACGCACCGTTTACGCTATGGTTTTTAAGACGAAATGAAATTATGATTCCAGTCAATGA
The DNA here is from genome assembly GCA_014378805.1 of Moraxellaceae bacterium. Lineage (GTDB taxonomy): Bacteria > Pseudomonadota > Gammaproteobacteria > Pseudomonadales > Moraxellaceae > Aquirhabdus. The sequence continues at coordinate 3,448 of JACMMY010000062.1, read as the reverse complement.
ATAGCGCTCAAGCAACTTTTGAATCATTGATATCTAAATGATTGATCTTGATTCAGATTTATATCAGAATTGGTTATATGTGCATATTGTGTACCCTCTGCGTCCTAAAGGAAAAGCATGAAAACGTTAAGTAAAGAAATGCAAGATGCGATCACACCAGAGTTAGGGTTGAGTTTGCTTAAAGAAGGTAATAAACGCTTCATCAACAACTTGAAAACAAACCGTAATTTATTGCAGCAGGCGAATGAAACCTCAGAAAACCAATATCCATTGGCAATCATATTAAGTTGTATTGATTCTAGAACCTCTGCGGAAATCATTTTTGATCAGGGGCTGGGGGATATATTCAGCGTACGTATCGCTGGAAACATAATCAATGAGGACATTTTGGGGAGTATGGAGTTTGCCTGCAAAGTGGCTGGCTCCAAGGTCATTGTCGTACTTGGTCACAGCAAATGCGGTGCAATCAAAGGTGCTTGTGACCATGTTGAAATGGGAAATTTAACCGCCCTGCTTGCAAAAATACGGCCTGCAATCGATGATGAACAAACTGAGCTGGTCAATCGTCATTCTGGAAACGAAGAATTCGTCGAAAAAGTAACGCTTATAAACGTCAATCGTTCGATGAGAAGTATTGTTCAAAGAAGTACAATTCTCAAAGAGATGATCGAAAATGGCGAAATACTTCTTGTTGGTGGCGTACATAATATAGCGACAGGTGAAGTTATATTTTATTCAGAAAATGCTTAACTCGTTCCCTAAAGTGCATGTCGAGCATGATGATATATGTATGTTAATTATTCGTGCATGGATCGCACCTGAAATCCGAGAATGAAGTGTAAGAAATCATCTAATTCTTGCATTGGTAAGGTGCTCGACATGTTATACGATGCTGTAAATGAAAGAATATTTTTGGAGTATGCTTATTAAATATTTCTAAAATACCAAAGAATATTTATGACTCTTTGAGTGAAGTGACAGTTGATATATTGAATAAATTAAATAAGAAGACGACTGAAATTATTAAAATAAATGAGAGTTTGATTGGCGAAGTAGAGCTTTTACAAAGAGGATAGTCCGCTTCTAAGTGTATGTACGCCCGAAACTACAAAAGGTTGTTGTTACAAGGGTAGTTCAAAAATATTCGCTTCTTGGATCGTTTGTCAGTCGTAATATCGTGGTTTTGAAGCTTAAAAATATTTCACTCAATCACAAAATTCAACGTTCAGGCGTTAGACTGAGTCCAGTCATTTCCCTCGCATTATTTAACATATTAAAGTGCGTTTGACCTACAATTCACAACTCTCGAACAATGATTGCGCCATAATTTACTGGGCAGTGACTTGTTTATGAGGATTTGCTTACGGTCATTTTTTGTATTGGTGATTACGGTTTTTTTAAATTGTTGTAGGGTGATTGCGCCTTACGCAGGTAGTTAGGATTCAGCATGGAAATTAAGGTCAACTTTCTCGACAACCTTCGTCTTGAAGCTAAGTTTGATGACTTCACAGTGATTGCCGATCAACCTATTCGCTATAAAGGTGATGGTTCAGCGCCAGGTCCGTTCGATTATTTTCTCGCTTCATCGGCGTTGTGTGCGGCTTACTTTGTGAAGGTGTATTGCAACGCGCGTGATATTCCCACCGAAAACATCCGCTTGTCGCAGAACAATATTGTTGATCCGGAAAACCGCTATAAACAAATTTTTAAGATTCAAGTCGAGTTGCCGGCTGATATTTCTGCCAAAGACCGTCAGGGGATTTTGCGCTCCATCGAACGCTGTACCGTCAAAAAAGTCGTGCAAGCACAACCGGACTTTGTGATCGAGGATGTGGAAAATCTCGACGCCGACGCGCAGGCGCTGCTGATCCCGAGTTCGGGGTCGGATGTACAAACATTTATCGCGGGCAAGGATTTGCCGCTAGAAGAAACCATTGTCAATATGTCAGGCATTTTGGCTGGTTTAGGCATGAAGATTGAAATCGCTTCATGGCGCAATATTGTGCCCAATGTGTGGTCGCTGCATATCCGCGATGCGCACTCACCGATGTGCTTTACCAACGGGAAGGGCGCGACCAAAGAAGGTGCACTAGCATCGGCGTTGGGTGAGTTTATCGAGCGACTGAATTGTAATTTCTTCTATAACGATCAGTTCTGGGGTGAAGACATTGCCAATGCTGAATTTGTCCATTATCCAAATGAAAAATGGTTTAAGCCAGGCCAGAATGATGCGCTGCCTGCTGAGATTCTCGATGAATACTGCTTAGAAATATACAACCCAGATAATGAACTACGTGGCTCTCATTTGTACGATACCAACTCTGGTAACACCGACCGTGGTATCTGTTCTTTGCCTTTCGTGCGCCAGTCGGACGGCGAGGTAGTATATTTTCCTTCTAATCTGATCGAAAATCTATACCTCAGCAACGGTATGAGTGCTGGCAATACGCTGGTCGAAGCGCAAGTGCAGTGCCTATCAGAAATCTTCGAGCGCGCGGTAAAGCGTGAGATTCTGGAAGGCGAAATGACGCTGCCCGATGTGCCGCAAGAGGTGTTAGCGAAATATCCAAGCATTCTCGCGGGTATCCATGCGTTGGAGGAGCAAGGCTTTCCAGTGCTGGTGAAAGATGCATCGCTGGGCGGAAAATATCCCGTAATGTGCGTCACTTTAATGAACCCAAGAACTGGCGGTGTGTTTGCCTCGTTTGGGGCTCACCCCAGCTTTGAAATTGCGCTCGAACGTAGTTTGACGGAATTGCTGCAAGGTCGTAGTTTTGAAGGCTTAAACGATTTACCACAGCCAACTTTTGAAAGTAACGCTGTCACTGAACCGAATAACTTTGTTGAACACTTTATCGATTCTAGTGGTGTGGTGTCGTGGCGTTTTTTCAGTGCCAAGTCTGATTTCAAATTTGTGGAATGGGATTTTTCTGGCTGGGGTAGTGATCCTAATGCCGAGGAAGCAACTGCGCTGTTTGGCATTCTCGAAGAGATGGACAAAGAAGTTTACATGGCGGTCTATGAACATTTAGGCGCAACCGCATGCCGTATTTTGGTCCCAGACTATTCGGAAATTTATCTGGTGGAAGATTTGATTTGGGATAACACCAACAAAGCACTCTCGTTCCGCGCCGATATTTTGAACTTGCATAGTCTGAATAATGTCTCACTAGAAGCACTGGTCAAACGTCTGGAAGACAGTGAGCTGGATGATTACACCGAGATTAAAACGCTGATCGGAATCGAGTTTGATGACAATACGTGTTGGGGGCAATTAACGATTCTTGAGTTGAAATTGCTGACTTATCTCGCCTTGCAGGATTTTGAAAAAGCCAAAGAGCAGGTAGAAGCTTTTCTACAGTTCAACACCAATACGGTCGAGCGTGGATTATTTTATCAAGCCGTGAATGTGGTGCTGGAAGTGCAGTTGGATGACGATTTGGAGTTG
>JACMMY010000061.1 GCA_014378805.1 Moraxellaceae bacterium | reverse complement strand
CCCAATACGCCACCGCCGCCGGCCATTTCAAATAACGTCTCATCCATTGCACGAACACTGGACAATAATGTTGCACTACTGTCTTTACGTGGATCGCGGTCAAACATACCATCCTGATCAGTCAAGATGATCAACAAATCCGCACCAATTAACGCCGCAACCAATGCACCTAACGTATCATTGTCACCAAAGCGGATTTCATCAGTCGCAACAGTATCGTTTTCATTGATCACTGGAATGACGCGCCAATCAATCAACTGACGTAAGGTGTTACCACCATTGAGATAACGCTGACGATCAGAGAGGTCATCATGAGTTAGTAGCACTTGTGCGCTTTGAATCTGATGACCAAGCAATGCGCCAGACCACGCTTCAACTAAACCCATTTGCCCAATCGCCGCACATGCCTGTAAAGCAGGCAAACTGTCAGGACGCCCCGCTAATTTCATGCGTACCATGCCTTCGGCAACCGCACCCGAAGAAACCAAAATCACGTCACAGCCTCGTGCATGCAAAACCGCTAACTGCTCTGCCCAACCGGCAATAGCAGCATGGTCTAAGCCTTGGCCATTAGCAGTCAATAGTGCAGAACCAATTTTAACGACGACACGTTTACAGGCAAGTTGACGCTTATTCATGAATGACTCTAAATCCCTAATCTTTTTGGCTTAACCAGTTCGGTAGTATTGTGAATTATAGGCGATTCTAATGACGATGTCCTGTTAAGCTCAATCATGTATTATGATTTCAACAAATAATACTGGGTGGCTAAATGCGTTCTCCGCAATCATTGGATAAATTAGAACAATTAGGTAGAGTTCGACTATCGAAATCATTCTTTATGCCTGACTTCTTATATAGCGAGATTAGTAATTTTTATGGCATTCCGAATATTCCAGAAAATCCAGATCTAGCAATTGCAAATGGAAAAGAATTATGCGAATTATTGCTTGAACCATTACAAGATACTTTTGGTCGAATTGCGATTCGTTCCGCATATCGCTCAGCTAAAGTGAATGCATATGGAAATGATAAAGGTCATAACTGCGCGTCCAATGAAAGTAATTTCGCAGGTCATATTTGGGATATACCTAATAAAAATGGACACGGTGCAACGGCTTGTATTGTCATTCCTTGGTTTACAGACAAATACAAAGCTGGGCGCGATTGGCGTGCAATGGCATATTGGATTCATAATCATTTGCCATATAGCTCGATGCAGTTCTTTCCTAAACTTTGTGCATTCAATCTGAACTGGCACGAAAATCCTGAACGATCAATTCACAGCTATATTGAACCGAAAGGTTATCTTTTGCGCGGCGAGCCGCAAAATCCAGAATATGAAAAATACGATGAAGGCTTCCCAGCGCTTAAATTGAAATAGCAAAAGAAAAGGGGGAAGCTGACATTCATCAACTTCCCCCTTTTTAATGTTAACTCAGATTAACGAACATATTCATATTCGACATCGTAGTCATCTTCATTCCAATCATCATCGTCATCCAAGCCAGCCGCTTCACGTTCTGCACGGCGTGCTGCACGTTGTGCTTCGCGTTGAGCGATTGAGTTCTCGCGGGTTTCTTGTTCGAGACGTTGACGACGAGCACGTTGAGCTTCAGCAAAATCAGGCTCTTCAGATTCACGCTCACGCTCAAGATCAATTTGATCCATGAGGTAATACACAACGGCTTTCGTGCCTTCGCCAGTTAAACCTGAAGTACGGAATACAGGACCTGTCCAACCAAGCTCTGCAACGATATGCGTGCAAATGGCATTGTGTTCATCTTCTGGCACTTGGTCGAGTTTGTTCAGTACAAGAACAACAGGCAACTCAGCCAATGCTGGCGAGAAACGTGCCAACTCAGCCATAATGACTTTTGCATTCTCTGCTGGATCAGATTGATCCATCGGCTGAATATCAATTAAATGCAATAAGATACGTGTACGCGCTAAATGCTTCAAGAAGCGAATCCCAAGTCCAGCACCTTCAGCAGCGCCTTCGATCAAACCAGGAATATCCGCCATTACAAATGAGCGATAACGATCCGCATCAACCACACCGAGATTCGGTACGAGTGTCGTAAATGGATAATCTGCTACTTTTGGTTTTGCTGAACTAACAGCACGAATGAACGTTGATTTACCGGCATTCGGTAAACCCAACAAACCGACGTCTGCAATCACTTTGAGTTCTAAACGAATATCACGTGCTTCGCCAGCGAAACCTGGTAAGGCTTTACGTGGTGCACGATTGGTAGAAGTTTTGAAATGGGTATTACCCAAACCGCCGCCGCCGCCCGCTGCAACCAATAAACGATCACCCCCTTGGGTTAAATCGCCAATCACGTCACCAGTCGCCACATCGACAACGGTCGTTCCAACTGGAACTCTAAGCACAACATCTGGTGCACCGCGACCTGAACAGTTTGCGCCGCGGCCATTGTTGCCGCGTTCTGCACGAAACTTACGGGTATAGCGATAATCGACTAGCGTGTTCGCATCAACATCGGCTTCGATGATGATGTCACCACCTTTGCCGCCGTCACCGCCGTCTGGCCCACCAAAAGGAATATATTTTTCACGCCGAAAGCTGGCTACGCCATTGCCGCCCGCGCCTGCTTCGACATAAATAACTGCTTCATCGACAAAGCGCATGGCATTGCTCCCGTAAAACACAACAAAAATTGAGAAAATAACACTAGGTCATTTTTAAGACCGCATATTATGCCACAGTTGACAAGAGATGGCTTGATTCAATTCATGCGATGCGAACTTTGAGCGAAAAACTCTTAAGATTTTATATAGATTCATCGAATGCAGCGTCAACACTGTACTCAGATGCTTGTTCGTAAATAACTTCTTGATTAAATTCCAGCTCATGATCAGCCTCATCATCAAAGTCCACCGTTTGATCGTATTCCAACCCAAACAGATTTTCCACATAAAGCAAAGTCACTTTATAGCCCGCAGATTGATGAATTGTCTGCTCCAAAATATTGCGAGGTAGAGCCAACTCACTATGCGGCTCTAGCCAGACATGCGCAGCAATAGTCTCTAAATCTGTCATAGAATTGCCATCATTTCGACTTGCAGAACGTAGAGGTAATGCATGATCCTTACGGACTTTTAAAGTGTAAGGCATATCTTGAGTTTTCACCCAGTAACGCACAATATGATTGTGTGAAAAAATAAATGCTAATGGTTTATCTGACAACGCTTTATAGCGATGAACCGTCGCCTCAAAACTAACGTCAAATGTATCGCTTAAATTCGTCAGATTAAGAAGATTCGGTGTTTCGAAATCATCAATGAAACTTTTAAATGCTGAACTTGGCATGAGCAATTCAGAAGCAAATGCATTTGCTTCTGTTTCAATCGACACCAAATCTGGGGCAAGTCCACGATTTTGAGCACTGTCTTTAATGTCTGAAGATTTACAGCTAAATTTCTGCTGGCGATGCCAAGGCAGTAAAAAATGCCCCAACTCATGAGCAATCGTAAAACGACGGCGACGCGGTGAAACGCCCGCTTTCACCATAATCGCGCCACGCGACTTTTCGGCGTTGGTAATCAGCATACCTTCAAAACCGTCTGTCGTCAGTTCGCTAATCGACTCAATGCCTGCCAGTTCGACGAAGCGCTCTAAAGGCGTTGGATACGTTAAATCAGGATTTTGGCGCAAGATCTCTTCTACGACATCCGATGGTGTTTTGTGATCTTCGAGTTCCATCAAATCTAATAAAAGTGGTGAACTTGCGCTTCTCGTCACGTTCCCTTGCCTCGTAATGTTTTCATGACATTAAGTATCACTTCTTGATCCTTGGGGTCAAGCGATTTCAAATCGCGATAAAATACCATCGCCTCATCATTTACACCAGGTTCGGATTGATTTGAATCAACTAAATAATCAATCGTCACCTTATAGAAATCAGCAATTTTTTTTAGTAGTTCAGCAGAAGGATTTGAACTCTTGCCTTTCTCCAACTCCCAAATATGGGTTTTGGTGATGCCAATGCTATCTGCGACTTGCTGCAATGACTCGCCCTTTTTTGTGCGTAGTTCATTTAACTTTGAACCTAATGACATTTTCATTCTCCCCAAAAAATTAATTCAGCGATAAAAGTTAAGAGTTTTAAAGATGTTAGCTGATATGTGTAAGATACACCCGAACATATATGTATGTCACTAGTTGACAACTCAATTCGTTAGATATATCTTACGTTTTAGTTAGATTGAATCAACTAAACAACGTAAAGAAACAAGACAACTTAGGGGCAACGTTATGAATAAGCACAATCAAACTGCCGTTTTTTATCAAGAAAAATGGGATATGCAATTCGGGCACTCATCACAACTATTTGAGCAAGGATTACACAAATACGTTGCCAAAAATTTTAATCAAAGTTTTTCAAACACATGTAATCGTATTCATACGCCTTTTGCTCAAGCGAAAACCAAGCAAAACCGCTGGCAATCACTTTTACTGAGCATGACATCACGCCGTAAAATAAAAAAAAATCAAAAAAATAGTCAGACAGATAATCCTTATGCACCTCAAGATATTCTTCCTGTCGTTCAACGGATGACACAAGATTTAAAAATGATGATTGAAAGTGCAGAAATTCGAGAAATGTATAACATCAATGAAGCGCAAATTATTCAATGTTGCGATGATATTCAAATTTTGGCAGAACGTGGCTACTTGCAATATGTTGATGTGTGCTTAATGAATGTTGATCAAGGTCATCGGTTTGAACAAAGCGCTTATCGCTTTGAAATGAATGCAACTGAAAATAAACTCAGAACCAATCGCCCAAATAGTGTTTTTATCTCAAACCTCGATAAAAGACAACCAGCACTAAGAATTGTGATGAAATACACTGCAAACTTCACTTGTGATGCACAAATTAATATGGATGCACACATTTTTGCACCATGGAAAGCCGCATATTGCGATATTTCGCACCAGCCGCTTCGTGCAGACATTGATCGAGACTACTCCTGTAATGGTTATGCAATTCAAAGAAAGGTCTTTTGCTGATACCCTGTTAAAAAAAGTGAATATCGGATCACTCATTCAGCTGACGAGTAACTTAGATAGAACGATGATGTCGTTCAGCTCTGCCCAATGAGCTGTATTTGGTATTCGTCTATCTAAAATTGCTG
>JACMMY010000060.1 GCA_014378805.1 Moraxellaceae bacterium | reverse complement strand
TTAATTAATGCTTTGCTTGGTATACAGCCATAATTCAGACAATCACCACCCATTTTATGTGCTTCAACCAAAGTCACTTTTGCCCGTAAAACAGCCGCAATGTAAGAGGTCACAAGTCCAGCTGCACCAGCGCCAATCACCACAAGATTACGATCAAACGTCTTCGGTTTCTGCCACGTCTTGTAGATTCGACGGCGATTTGTGTAATCTAAAATTCTTTTTGCAACGAGAGGAAAAACAGCGAGTAGTACGAATGAACCAAGCAAAGATGGCGATACAATGTCTCTTAGATTTTTAATCTGTGATATTTGGGTACCTCCATTCACATAAACTAAAGTGCCAAGAAACATTCCAATCTGACTCACCCAATAATAAGTTCGCGCTTTGATGGGACTGAGCCCCATGAGAATATTCACTAAAAAAAATGGAAACAATGGCATCAGCCGCAACGCAAATAAATAAAAAGCGCCATCTCTCTCAATCCCTTGATTAACCGCTTTAAGCTTTTCACCAAATCTTTTTTCCAGCGCATCTCGAAGCATAAAACGAGATGCAAGAAAAGCCAGTAATGCACCGATACTTGACGCAAAAGAAGCCAGTAATGTCCCCCAGAACAACCCAAACAAAGCACCGGCTAATAAAGTCATAATCGCAGCACCAGGCAGCGAAAACCCAGTAATCAAAACATAAGCAACAAAAAATATGCCACCGACAATAAGTGGAGATTGATCGCGCCGAGTGTAAAATTCACCTAAGTGAGCCTGTATGCCCTGTAGTGTTAATAAATCATTCAATCCAAATGCAAAAAATGGAGCAATAACCAGAATTCCGAAAATAATAATGATTATAATTTTTTTCATGATGTTAACTTCAAGCCACTTTTTGATGCTTCGGTTAACGCACCACCACAACTACTTCCCTGTCCAGCAGTACAGCCATAACAATGATCGGCAACTCGAATCGCTGCGCCATCCATGTTTCGAGTTAATAAATCCCTTAAGTGCTTGATGTGTGGATCTGATATAGCCATTGAGAGTTGTTGATTAAAATCACAGTCATACAAATTGCCAAGCCAATCGACACTGACCGTGTTCAGACACATTACCCCAGCCAAATTATCTGAGGAAAAACTATCTTTTAACAATTGCATATAAGGGTGAAATTGCCCCTTAGAAAGTAGGACAGAACCAAAGCGCTGTATTGGCATATTTGCCAAGGTAAACAACTGATTAAACTCAATCCCAAAATTTTCAAATAACTCACGTTTATAGTCTTGCTCCAGTGTAACTTGATTAGGGGGCAGACTTGCCCCTTGAGGGTTATATACTAAGTTCAAGGTTAAATTTGAACCAGCGACGCCATAACCCAAAGCATTCAATGTTTTTAGGCCAGATATACTTTTATCAAACGTGCCTTTTCCACGTTGTTTATCGACATTTTCCAATGAATAACAAGGCAATGAAGCAACAATCTCAACTTCATGAATCGCTAAAAATTCCGCCAGTGACTCATACCCAGGCTCACTTAAAATAGTCAGATTACAGCGATCAATCACCTTAACGCCTTCTTGACGTGCCATTTGGACAAGATACCTAAAGTCCTGATGCATTTCAGGTGCACCACCCGTTAAATCCAAAATCTTAATCTCTTGAGCGGATAAAACCTTAGGAATCAAGTCAATGAGCTCTCTCGACATCATCTCAGTACGATATGGACTCGCTGAAACATGACAATGCACACAAGATTGATTGCATAGATATCCCAAGTTGACTTGTAAGGTATTGAGTAAACCTCGTCGAATTGAAGGAAAATTAGTCTGCTCAAGCAACTGAATTGTATCTAGCATAGAAAATCCCTTACTTTTATATTTGCTTTAACGAAGATATTAGACGTGTATAAGGACGCATTTATTACAGTCATTTAGTAAATTTTTAAGCATGTATAATTTTGTCAAATTAAATCGGCACAATTAATACTAAAAACCATATGACTAACAGCGTATGTATTAGATGAATCATCGCAAAGGCATTTGGCTAACTCGATCAAATCGATGGTTATATTCTTAAATCGGGGATTTAATCGTAATAGTTTCTTAGGGTTTTTTTGTGAATTAACTTTGTATTTACCAAATTCAGGATAAGTACGATACATACAGTTTTTTATCAGTAATGTTTTTTTTCACTTTAAAAATATGCTCTGATTAATGGGTAAAATATTGAATTAATTAAATATATAGTTAAATATAAGTCAATTTATACTAACTATTTACTTTAAATACACTCTCGCAACTGCATTTTTGCTCGATGAAAATCACCTGCAGATTGAATGAAAAAAATGAGTAGAATCATATCTCTGCTGATTCTAGTTTTATAAACTCACCTATCATGAAAAATGAGCGATTGAATTGCATAAAATTATTTTAGACAGATGACTATTGAAGTGATCTTGAAAATTTACGAACAAAGCCTCTATCAATATAATTTTTCCAGCGCCAGACCCAATAGCCCCGATAACTAAACTTACCCCAAGACGCGACTGCATATTGATCGCCACATGATATTAAATACAGGGGGGATCTGTGTGGTTGATAGGATTGAAGAACATGATCTGATAATACAGCGCATAAATTCTTGGCAAGAAAGGGTCCGGCATGGACTGCGTGAACGCCCGAACGTGTCACTGAGACATCTTGCCGAGAACAAACGTCTCCTGTTGCAAACACATTTGCATGTGACACGCTGCGTTGAAAGGCATCAACAGCAATAAAACCATCATTACTCAAAATCAAGCCAGAAGTTGACAGCCAATCAGGGGGCTGCGCACCAGTCGCAGCAATGACTACGTCAGCAACAACGGTGTGACCATTGGAAAGCAAGACCCCATTTTCTACGCCAGTAACGCGATGCGAAATCAATTGAATTCCTAAACGCTGCATACGTTCAGTGATTTGCTGCCGAACTTTAATGGGATGTGACGCAAGTAATCCTGTTTCAGAGAAAACTAAGCAAATTTTGGCATGGGTGTTAACTTTCTGCATTGCGAAATGAACGGAGAATGCGATTTCTACGCTTGCGGCACCCCCGCCAACAATTACTAAAGCATAATCAGGTTTCTTTTGTATTTCATCTAACAGACGTGGCCATGTTCCAATAAAATTGCTTAATGGCTTTACGGGTAAGAGTCGTTTCCCGATGAATTCCAGCCCAGAGATATTCGTTTCGGAACCCGTATCCAAAGACAACAGATCGTATTGAATAACACGTCCGCTGACGAGTCTGATACTGCGACTATCAGCATTGACTCCAACCATTGTATCTAGCATGAGGGTCGCATGCGCCGCTTTGACCCAAGGCCTTAAATCGATTTGAATATTTTCTAATGCGTAGTGACCCGCTATCCATCCCGGCAGCATTCCAGAATAAATTTGAAAGTAATCTGGCGTTATTAAAGTAATTTGAACACCCTCTAGATGATGTTCTAAAAGATACTTCAATACAAATAAATGGGCGTGCCCACCACCAACCAATACAAGTTTTTTCATAGAAACTATATTTATCTATAGCTGATTGAATTGCAATAAGTTTAACGTTAATCAAAAGTCGCTCTAAGACGATTGTTTCTTACATTTTTTTCAATTAACTTGTCATAGAAATAGTCCTCAAGACATTTAAAGTGATTACCGTGAAAAATTTAATCTTTTTTATATCACTCAACTTTTAGAAGATCACATATGAATTCGCCTCACTTAATGAGTCATTGCAATGTAAAAAGAGTTTAAAGTTGTTGCCACCAAGTACACAGGAAGCCGTAGTCTGTATCTATGGCCTTTCTGCATCAGAATTTCTATATCTGAACGTCCATACTAAATGAGCATAGCCTTTAATCAACCTTTGAACATGGAACCATTTTCTCAGCCCTCAATAGATCAATTTAAAAATTAGGTAAAGTCATGAAAGAAATTGCAATCGCGGTCATTGGTGGTAGTGGTTTATACCAAATGAATGAGTTAAAAAACCCTCAAGAACATTGGATAGATACACCCTTTGGTAAACCGTCGGATGCGATTACTACCGGATTCATTGGAAGTGTTGAGGTTGCTTTTCTCGCAAGACATGGACGTAATCACCAATTCATCCCAAGCGAAGTGCCTTACCTTGCAAATATTTACGCATTAAAAACACTCGGCGTAAAATATATCATTTCGATTTCAGCTGTAGGATCGCTTAGAGCAGACATTAAACCGCTGGATATGTTATTACCCGATCAATTCATCGATTTGACAAAGTCACGCACGCAAACTTTTTTTGGTAAAGGTGCCGTGGCACATGTTTCTATGGCGCAACCAGTTTGCTCAGCGCTGACACATATATTGGCGGACTCATTTATAAAATCAAAAATTGAAGGCTCTGAGCTCCATCATAATGGAACTTATGTTTGTATTGAGGGTCCTTCATTTTCAACACGCGCCGAATCTGAATGGTATAGAAGTATGAAAGCCAGTGTGATTGGAATGACGAATATGCCTGAAGCAAAATTAGCCAGAGAAGCCAGCATTGCATACGCAACTTTGGCTTTAGTGACCGATTATGATTCCTGGAATCATGCAGAAGAAAGTGTCAATGCAGAAATGGCGATTGCTAATCTCATGAAAAATGCTGCAAATGCACAACGGGTTGTTGTGAATAGCATTCTAAAACTGGGGGAACTATTACCAACCTCGCAAGCACATCATGCGCTTGATGCAGCCTTAGTCACAGATAGAGAACAGATGTCACCTGAGACAAAGTCTAGAATTTTAATACTCTTAAAGTGATTAGTAATTTTCGTCGCTCTAATTTTTAGCACTCATAAATATCATTTTATGAACAATTTTGATCGTCAACAGTTAAGTGCTGGTCATGGAAAACTTATCGGCACTTTAAACTGTAAAACATCTGAATATTTAAAAAAAATTTTTGGCTTGAAAAACAGATCTGCAACATTAAGATATCTCTTACTTCTAATGATGTATGAATCAAGTTTACTAAAGTCCTTTCTCAACCATATCCAGTAAACGTTGTCCTAACTCATCTAATTGCTTTTGATTGAGGTTGCGTAATGGTCCATCAGTTGCAAGTACTGCTAAACCATGCACAGTCGCCCAAGCAAAATATTCAGCAGACACTCTTCGATCCGCTGTGAGTACCTCAGTATCAACCAATTTATCCAAAGCTACGCCCAACAACTGAAATGGATTCAATCCACTTTTTCCAGCCTTAGTAGGATCACCGTCGTCTACAACTTCATTTGATGTCGCAAACGCCGTACGGAACAATCCTGTTTCTTTCACAGCAAATCGCAAATACCCAGTACCTACAGCTCGAAGATTCGCACGCGCGAAATCCGCAGTATTTTTCTCACCCCTTAGTTTCGCTATTTCATTTTCGATAAAAACAGCCAGTGCTGACAAGGATGCTGCTCGAACAGCCTCAAGCAATAGTTGGCGATTTTCGTAATACCGATAAGCCGCATTTGGCGCGACACCAACCCGTCGAGTCAACTCACGAATGACAATTGCATCTGGTCCACCATCACGTGCTAGTGCAATTCCTGCCTCTAATAAAGCACGTTTTAAATCGCCATGACGATAAGTACTTCGAGTGATTGGCGTCTTATGGGTCTTCATAGTGGTCACGCTTAAAACCTCCAGATAATCATCATTCATACACATGGTAAAGAGCACTATCACATTAAAGCATATAATTGTGTACAGCGTACATTATTCATTGTGTATTATGGACAGTGTTCACTTATTGAATATAAATAATCAGACCAAAATACCAAACCAAGCAAAATAAAATAGATAAAATATTTTAATAACAGGCAGATAGAGATGATAACGCATCTTTAAATATTCCCTAAACATCACGACTGAGACACTCTGTATTCTATAAATTCGCACACAGTGCAGAATTTTATCTATCGAAGTCGAGCTTCATTCAATTGGCATAAAGCATTCCACTGATGACACGAGATATTTAGCTAAACCTCCCGTAAAAGACCTTAAGAAATCCATCGAATCTTTCAGCGCAATTGGATTTACACATAACTTCGGACCCAGGAATACCGAGAAATCAACAAAGTTCTCAATCGGCGAGAAAAAAATATCTTGATGCTATTTGCTGAAGATGCATTTTCAATGCTTCACAAACAATGCTCTTTAGGACACACCCAAGGGGGCGGAAGTTTTGTTTTTTTTAGGTATAGAGATTAAGAATCAGGTCAATGATCTCGCCAATCGAGCAAAATCAGCTGGCGGATCAGTGTTCGCAGAACACTCGAGAATCCGGTGGATTCATTTATGAATGTGGCATTTGTGACCCCGATGGTCACCGCTGGAATGGGCTTTTTATGGACGCCAGAAAAATGCCAATGTAGTATAATGATCTGCCTCTTAACTCCGATCGTCTACTGAGGTGGCAAATTTCCACCTAAAACATCTAAAAATAATAAGATATAGCAATAAAATTCACTACAATTCAATTGATTTTAATCTTGACTAAAACAGTCGGGATTGATTAAAATAGCCACACTTCATTCAATCTTCTTAAGGGAACGGAACCAGCCCATGCGCTTAACTACGCGCGGTCGCTATGCCGTGACCGCCCTACTCGACTTGGCACTTCAGGCTTCAACTGATGAGCAGCCTATTACGCTTGCAGAAATTGCAGCGCGCCAGTCGATCTCTATTGCGTATTTAGAGCAACTATTTAGCAAGTTAAAGCGTAGTGGTCTTGTTTCTAGTAGCCGTGGTGCGATGGGCGGTTATCGTTTAGCCAAACCGAGCCACGAAATAGCGATCCTTGACATTATCGAAGCAGTCAATGAATCCGTCGATGCGACGATGTGTGATGGTCAGGGGAATTGCCTGAAAGGCGCGAAATGCCTGACTCACGATCTGTGGCACGATTTGTCTACACAGATTGAAGGTTATTTGTCGGGTGTCACGATTGCGGATTTGGTTGCAAAGTCTGGCGTTTCCAGCAGTGATACCCATGTAATTGCTGATTTATTGCCGCAATCCAGAACACAATCAGCGATATCGATGTCGTAATACCTGTCAATAGATTTATAAGTGAATTTTGTGTAAATACTGTTTTTTAAATGATTGCTTTAAATGAATACCCTGAGTGAGTGCTTGATATGAAACGTCCAATTTATCTCGATTATGCTTCTACAACACCCGTTGATCCACGTGTTGCTGCACGAATGATGCAGTTTTTGACGTTGGATGGTGATTTCGGTAATCCAGCATCGCGCTCACATGGGTATGGATGGCAAGCTGAAGAAGCGGTCGAATATGCGCGCGAACAAGTGGCTAATCTTGTCCATGCCGATCCACGCGAAATTGTCTGGACTTCAGGTGCAACCGAATCAAATAACTTAGCAATTAAAGGTGTTGCGCACTTCTATGCAAAGAAAGGCAAGCACATCATTACGAGCAAAATAGAACACAAAGCAGTTCTTGACCCTTGCCGTCAGCTTGAAGATGAAGGCTACGAAGTCACTTATCTCGATCCTGAGCCAGGTACTGGATTGATTCATCCTGAGGCAGTTGCTGCTGCGTTTCGTGATGACGCGATTCTGGTTTCATTGATGATGGTCAACAATGAGCTTGGAACTATTACAGATATTGCAGCTATTGGTGAGCTCACTCGTGCACGCGGTATTTATTTACATGTAGATGCTGCTCAAGCGACTGGTAAAGTTGAAATCGATTTATCAACACTGAAAGTCGATTTGATGAGTTTTTCGGCACATAAAACTTACGGTCCAAAAGGGATTGGCGCGTTGTTTGTACGTCGTACCCCTCGTGTGCGCTTGCAAGCACAAATGCACGGTGGCGGTCATGAACGTGGCATGCGTTCAGGTACGCTTCCAACTCACCAAATTGTGGGTATGGGTGAAGCGTTTGAAATTGCAGGTAAAGAAATGGTTGCTGAGCAAGCAAGATTGAAAGTGTTGAGTACGGAATTATGGGAAGGCTTACGTACACTGGATGAAGTATATTTAAATGGTAATGCCAGTGAACGTGTCGCAAACACGTTGAACGTCAGCTTTAACTTTGTTGAAGGTGAATCATTGATGATGGCATTGAAAGATCTTGCTGTGTCTAGTGGTTCGGCATGTACCTCCGCAACACTTGAGCCTTCATACGTTCTCCGTGCGCTGGGCTTATCCGACGAAATGGCACATAGCTCGATTCGCTTCAGTATGGGCAGATTCACGACTCAAGATGAAGTCAATCAAGTACTTGATTTTGCTAAATATGCAGTAGACAAGCTACGTGCACTGTCTCCACTCTGGGATATGCATCAAGAAGGGATTGATTTGTCTACCGTTGAGTGGGCAGCTCACTGATTTTGATAAATTTTAAAGTTACATGTTACTTATAAAAACGTGTAACTTTGCAAAATGCTGTAGAAACACAATTAAGCGGAAGATTGGCACTGTAATCATCAGTAATGATCCCCATCTATTAGATAGACGCTACTCATCCCCACTCTGGGGAAAACAGGAGACGTATCATGGCATATAGCGACAAGGTCATCGACCACTACGAAAATCCACGCAATGTTGGCGTGCTTGACAAAAACTCTGCTGATGTTGGAACTGGCATGGTTGGCGCACCTGCATGTGGTGACGTCATGCGTCTACAAATACAAGTCAACGACGCGGGTATCATCGAAGACGCACGTTTCAAAACTTATGGTTGCGGCTCTGCGATTGCTTCTAGTTCATTGGTCACTGAATGGCTCAAGGGTAAAAACTTGGACGAAGCCAGCCAAATCAAAAACTCTGCAATTGCTGAAGAATTGGCTTTGCCACCCGTCAAGATCCACTGTTCAGTGCTCGCTGAAGATGCGATCAAAGCGGCAATTCAAGACTATCGCAGCAAAAAAAAAGTTCAAGAAACAGTTTAACGTTTTCTTGAACTTTGAGTAATGCGTTGGATTTTTAAACAGAATACTTAGCTTGAAAATTTGAGTTAAGTTTTACTGTGTAGTTGATTTATCAAGTTGTAGCCGCTCTATAAAATGAGCAACAAACTTCTTGTTTTAAAAAGCATGCAGTAGGAGTAATTCCGATGACAGAAGTAGCAACGGCAACCGCAGGTATTAGCCTGAGTGAGCGCGCGGCGACGCATGTGCGTGATTATTTAACTCATCGCGGTAAAGGCGAAGGTATTCGTGTCGGCGTTAAAACATCAGGATGCTCTGGTCTCGCCTATGTACTTGAGTTCGTTGATCAAGTTGATCCGCATGATCAGAAATTTGAAGCACATGGCGTCAATGTATTTATTGATCCCAAAAGCTTGGTTTATCTCGACGGTCTAGAAATGGACTATGTGAAAGATGGGCTGAATGAAGGCTTTCGCTTTGAAAACCCAAATAAAACGGGCGAATGTGGTTGCGGTGAATCATTCACCGTTTAATTAGTCCCGTTTGATGATCGGTTTATTGGTCAATCTCAAATTTGTGCGCGCTTATAGCAGGAATGTGTTTTGAATTTTTTTGAATTATTCGACCTAGCCCCTTCATTTGATCTTGATTTAAGTCAATTGACGACTCGCTATCGCGCGCTACAGCGCCAATACCACCCCGATCAGCTCCAACAAGCGCAATCAAATTCAGACCAAGCGGTTCTCGCACAACTTCAGCAATCTGCTAAAGTGAATACCGCCTACGATACCTTACGTATCGCTGCAAAGCGCGCTGTATATCTGCTGGAACTCAAGAAACAAGCGATCTCTTTAGAGCAATCGATTGGTGATATTGATTTCTTGCAAAGTGCGCTCGAAGTTCGCGAACAGTTAGATGAAGTGGATTCACCAGAAGCCTTAGAAGGCCTCCGCTCTGAAATTAATCAATGGATTCAAGCATTATCCAATGAATTTAGAATTGATTACGCGGAAGAAGACTGGGCTGAAGCACGTGATACCTGTCGTAAACTGGCTTTTATGCAGAAAATTCTGAATGACATTGATTCTGCTGAAGACCAATTTGATGATTTAGAAGACTTTTAATGGTACGCGCCTAATTCTTAACGAATCGCCCGCTCCTTTTATTCATATTTTGTAGGATTTAATCGCGCAATGGCTTTGCTCCAAATTGCAGAACCCGGTCAAACCACAGCACCGCATCAACATCGACTTGCGGTAGGCATCGACCTCGGAACAACCCATTCCCTCGTTGCGACTGTCCGTTCGGGTCGTCCTGCGATTCTTGCCGATGAAAATGGCGTACTTTTGCTGCCTTCAGTGGTGCATTATCAACTGACTGGCAATGATGACAATTTAACGCCACAAACCGTTGTTGGTCACAAAGCCCTAGATGTGGCAGTTTCTGACCCTACGAATACCCTGATTTCTGTCAAACGCTTCATGGGTCGTTCAAAAAACGACATCAAATTTGATCATCCTTACGAATTGATTGGTCAAGCAGACGAAATGCCTGCATTTATGACCGCACAAGGTCGTAAAACCCCGATTGAAGTCTCTGCGGATATCCTTAAAACACTCCGTATTCGTGCTGAAAAAGCACTAGGTGGCGAACTCATTGGTGCTGTGATTACAGTTCCAGCCTACTTTGATGAAGCACAGCGTCAAGCAACGCGTGAAGCTGCACAGCATGCAGGTATTAACGTATTACGCTTATTGAATGAACCCACCGCAGCAGCGATCGCCTACGGTTTAGATCACATAGATCACGAGAGTAATGAAGAACGCATTCAAGTCATTTATGACTTTGGCGGCGGCACATTTGATGTGTCTGTACTTCGCTTGAGTAAAGGCGTGTTTGAAGTTCTTGCAACGGGTGGACACACTGCGCTTGGTGGTGATGATATTGATCGCCTTATTGTGGCTTGGTTTAACGAACAAACTGGGCAAGCGAATTCATCTCCTGCTGAACAACAAGCACTATTAAAAGCTGCGCGACAAGCAAAAGAAGCATTAAGTACCCAAGAAAACGTTACTGTAACTATTAATGAAAAACCGTTAACGTTATCTGTAACAACCTTTGAAGAACTTGTTAAACCATTGATTGACAGAACTTTAGCAGTTTGTAAGCGCGTCTTACGCGATGCAAAACGCAAGGTTTCAGACGTTGATGCTGTTGTTTTAGTGGGTGGTTCAACACGGATTCCAGCAATTCAGCGCAGTGTTGAAGAGCTATTTCAACGTACCCCGCTCTCTACACTAGATCCTGATCAAGTTGTTGCATTGGGTGCCGCAATCTCCGCAGATCAATTGGTTGGTAATGGTAAAGACGGCGCTTTATTACTCGATGTCACACCGCTCTCGCTTGGTTTAGAAACCATGGGTGGTTTGGTTGAGCGTTTAATTCCCCGTAACTCACCAATCCCTATTGTTCGTCAGCAAGAATTCACGACCTATAAAGACGGTCAAACCGCCATGCTCATCCATGTTTTACAAGGTGAACGTGAAACGGTTGAGCATAATCGCTCATTAGGCCGCTTTGAATTGCGTGGGATTCCGCCGATGATGGCTGGCGCAGCGCGAATTATGGTCAGCTTTCAGATTGATGCAGATGGGTTACTCTCTGTTTCGGCACGTGAGACCACGACAGGCATTCAAAGCGACATCGTTATTAAGCCTTCGTATGGCTTATCACATATTGATGCCGAACGTTTTTTGACAGAAAGCTTTAAAAATGCGCAAGAAGATAAAGACTTACGTAATCTACTTGAAGCGAAAGTCGAAGTTGAACGTGAGTTGATGGCACTTGAACAAGCGATCATTCAAGATCAGGATTTATTGACGCAAGAAGAACGCGATTCGTTACATGTATCAATTGCAATCTTGAAAGATGCTCTCAATACCGATCAACTTGCTAATATACAAGCAGCTACGGTTCAATTGAAAACTCATAGCGATGGTTTCGCGGCAATGCGTATGAATCGTAGTGTCAGCAAAGCCTTGAAAGGGACTTCATTAACCGATTGGCGTTAGAACACAACAGACTTAAATGAATTTGAACGAATTGGATGTTTATAAATGACACGTATCACAGTAATGCCACATGCTCAGTTTTGCCCTCAAGGTGCTGAATTTGAAGCGGATAAAGAGAAAAACCTCTGTCAGCAATTGCTAGATAATGGGGTGAAAATTGAGCATGCTTGTGACATGTCTGCTGCCTGCACCACCTGTCATGTGGTGGTTCGTGAAGGTTTTAATTCATTAGAAGAAATGGATGACGTTGAAGCAGATTTGCTTGATCGTGCATGGGGTTTAGAACCCGACTCACGACTATCTTGCCAAATGAAAGTTGCAGACAAAGACCTGATAATTGAAATTCCGCGTTATACGATTAACCATGCTTCTGAGAAGCATTAGGCTATAAAAGTAATATATTATAAAATTTAAGTCTAAATATCATGTGCCCGATCAAGGTTCTCTGCGACTTGCTTTAGAGCGACTTTAATTTTCTCTTTGTCATATGCTTTAACGAGATCGAGATCGAGCTGCATGTTGAATCCATCCAAGTCGAACTCAATCCAGCGACGTTGAACTGTTGGCACACTTTCATAGCGTCCTTGTACTTGCCAAGTTTGCAGAGGCTGCGCAATGCCGCGTAACGAGATTTCACCGCAATCAACACAGCGAATTTGTGTTTTAACCTGCTGAAAAGTTTCATCCGTGATCAATATCTCATCAGGATTCGCTGCCGATTGCAGACGTGCTGCAATGTTTGCTTCTTTGCCAATAATGGTATAACTCATCCTCGAAGCGCTACCGAAATTTCCCACGTGACAATAACCCGTGGTCACACCCATACGAACATGTAATTTAACAAAGTCTGAGTGCTGATATTTTTGGCGTAATCGCTTCATTTCATTTTGCATCGCGATCGCCATATCAATACACGCTAAAGCATCTGCATGTGTTCCTTTGGTCGTTGGATCCCCAAAAAAAATGACCAAGGCATCACCGACAAATTTATCAATTGTTCCGCCGTATTTTTTTGCAATATTCGACATTTTATCGAAATAAGTGTTGAGTAAGTGTGCTAAATCATCGGGTGATAACGTTTCAGAAAGCTCGGTAAAACCCTCAATATCGGAAAAGAAAATTGTTAATTTTTTTCTTTTAATATCAAGACTACTTTCAAGCGAATCATTTGCAATCGCCTGCCAGACTTGACTCGGCACATAACGCGCTATTTTATTAGCTATTTTAATATATCGCGTATTCTTTACTTCCAAATCTGCAAAGTTCTTTTTTAGTATTTCAACTTGCCGTTCGGCAAAATTCAATGAAATTGCAATATAGAGCGTAAAACCCACAATACTGGCAATACGAACAAGCGCAGAGGATTGTTGATAATAACCATTTGCTGTAAAGACATTACCGAAACTTATACCAAGTACATCGGCAGAGATAAAAGCAGTCAGCAAGCCAACAAATAGATTAATCATCAGAAAAAATAAATTTCTAAACTCAATCAACCTGAAGATAAGCATCATTAAGAATATTAAAGACGGTGTTAATGCAAACTGCAAAAAAGTAATCGCAAGACCTGTGCAAATTGCATCCAACAAAACAACAGACCAGATCAATTGTATATTCCGAATATCATTAGGGAAATATACAGATTCATCGTCTAAATTATTAAGTATATTAGCTTTTCTTCTATGCAGATATTTAGCGAGTTTGAGCTGAATATAGGGCATCGACAGCATAATCGACATAAAGAATATGATTTTATTGCTATACCGAAAGCTATTGTGATGGTCGTATAGGCTAATTAAAAAAATAGTGATAAAGATGACGTATGCGGCAGTCCGGCGTTGCTGGCCAAACCACTGTAAGAATGTAACTGAAGTCATATAGGACATATTTTATGCTCGAGTATTAATAGCTTCTACAAAGCTTTTTCCTTAAGCTTACCTAACTTGATTATTATTTTAACTATTTTCCTAATAACAAAATAAAGTGTGAACGATTCCTATTCAACACTTTATCTTACTATCTTGAATAATGTTAATCAATAAAATCTGCATTATTCAAATATTTAGTCCATTTTCCAATCAAACGGCATCTCACTTTGACCGCGTAACGCTAGCATCAAGGTTTGACGCATACGTGCTAAAGCATCAACGTTGTAATCAATGGTGTGATTGCCCCAAACAGGATTAGGCCATGATACGTCGTTTTGATAACGAACAATATGATGGAAATGCAATTGTGAGACCATATTGCCCAATGCTGCGACATTCATTTTATCAGCACGAAAGGTACGCGATAATTGGCTTGAGAGCCAGCTTGATTCTCGTAAAAATTGCGCCTGATCTTGATGTGATAACTCATACAGTTCAGTGACCTGCGGAACACGAGGAACGAGAATAAGCCATGGATACTGCATGTCGTTCATCAGACGGCAGGTTGATAACGGAAAGTCGCCAATGAGGAACGTATCCTGAGCGAGTTTTGGGTGTAAACTAAACATAAACAAGCCAAAGCCAAAAATTTCAAAGTTGTCAATCTTAACACAGCTCGGGCGAATTAGTGTGGCTCAAGTCGTATAAATTAGGAACGAACGCCGCAATTATTTACAATAAAAATTGACATTTTCGCATTCCGCCAATATGAAATTAATGACGTCCCCAGCCACCTCTATGTAAATGACAGCGAGCCCATCTCGATTCCAAATAGGTTGACGATAAACATATCCAGCACGACCATGTTCATAATGGCCGCGATTCCAGACATGCCTGCCACCTGACCACCCCCAATATCAACCAATCCAAACAGATCGGATATAAGGTGCAATAGGGACGACTTCGACATAAGGTGCTTGCGGCGCAACTTCAACAACAGTGTCGCCACCATAACCGTCATCATACGCAGTATATTGCGAAGGCAACGGATGCACGATACAAGCAGTCAATCCCAACGAACTTGCTGCAACTAGTGCTACTTTTAAATTAAACATAGCGCTCTCCTTAAACACACAAAATCTCTATTAAACTCAAAATAATTATTGGCTTTAATTTAGGTCAATAAAGTGCGATTGTTGTTATTTTAAGACGTGTTTATGCAACCAATCCTGCACATTGTG
>JACMMY010000059.1 GCA_014378805.1 Moraxellaceae bacterium | reverse complement strand
CGCCAATACAGTGCCCACCAACGAGACCCGGCCGAAATGGTAAGAAATTCCATTTCGTCCCAGCGGCTTTGAGTACATCTTCCGTATCAATACCCATTTTATTAAAAATGAGTGCCAACTCATTAATTAAGGCAATGTTCACATCACGTTGTGTGTTTTCAATGACTTTGGCGGCTTCTGCAACTCGAATACTTGGCGCCAGATGCGTTCCCGCAACGATAATCTCGTTGTACAGATCATCAACCACTTGAGCAATTTCTGGCGTTGATCCCGAGGTAACTTTACAAATATTGGTCACCCGATGCGTTTTATCACCAGGATTTATGCGCTCAGGGCTGTAACCCGCAAAAAAATCACGATTAAACGTTAAGCCAGATGCGCTTTCAAGAACTGGCACACAATCTTCTTCAGTCGCACCCGGATAAACCGTAGACTCATAAATAACAATATCGCCCTTTTTAAGCACTTTACCGATGGTTTCAGAAGCTTTGATCAGCGGCGTTAAATCAGGTTGGCGATACTGATCAATCGGTGTAGGCACAGTGACAATGAAAATTTGACAATCTTGTAAATCTTCAATCTGATGAGTAAATTGTAATAGTTTTGCTGACGCCAATTCAGAATCAGTCACCTCCAAGGTACGATCTTGACCTGACTTTAGAGCTTCGATCCGTGCCTTATGGATATCAAAACCCACGACAGCTCGTTTTTTTCCAAACTCTACTGCCAAGGGCAATCCAACATATCCCAACCCTATAATTGCAATTTTCGCACTCTTGTATGTCATGCCAAGAACCTTTCAATTTTTTAATAATGGACTCATCAAAATCTCATTGAATTGACGTAGCATCTAAGCAATCTCAAAATTAGAATAATTCACATTATTTATGAGATCTGTAGTTATACGCATACTGATACCCATATCCATATCCACTTGCCCCTGGAACATCATTAAACACAATACCCTGTACGGTTGCACCAGCCTGAGCTAGACGCGAAAGGGTTAGTTCAAGCTCTCGTATATGAGTCTGTGAATGGCGAGCAACGACCAGCGTCATCCCAGATGAACGCGCAATAATTGCACCATCAGTGGCGGCTAATATGGGCGGAGAATCAATAATCACATAGTCATAATTTGCAGATAAATCGTCCATCAACTTCTGAAAATTTTCAGACAATAATAATTCCGCTGGATTAGAAGGAGTATTTCCTTTGGAAATAAAATCAAGCCCAGGTATAAAAGTATTATGACAGACTTCGCTTAAATCCATCTTATCATTAATCAAATAATCAGATAAGCCTCGGGGTTTTTCGATATTAAAATATTTACTCATATGACCGCGGCGCATATCCGCATCAACAAGAACGATTGATTTACCCATCTGCGCAAAAACCGCAGCAAAATTAGCAGAAATAAACGATTTACCAATTTCTGGTGACGGCCCAGTAATTAGAATAATATTATTGTAGGCTTTCGCCGCAGAAAAATGAATTTGCGTCCTTAAGCTTCTCAAGCTCTCGACTGCCAAATCCTCTGAATCATCTCTGGCAAGTAAACTTCCTTTACTTTTTTTCCCAATGAACATTTTTTGTTGAGATACTGAACGCGGAACGGTGGCGATCACCGAAACCCCTGTCTTGGCTTCAATAACGTCCAAATCTTTGATACCCGAATAGAAAATACTTTTGATCACGATCAGCATCATACTCACAATCAGACCGATGACTACCGATAGCAATAATACTAAGAGTTTCTGAGGTTTGATGGGGTTCGCAGATTTTATCGCACCATCTAGAACGCGCACAGTCGCAACTTTACCCGCTTTCAGTACTTTCAGCTGTTGATAGCTGTTTAAGAGACTCGTATATAAAACGGTATTGACCTGCACATCCCGATAGAGCTGTAAATATCGGCGTTGCAACTCTGGCATCGCCACAACTCTACTTTCCAAGTCTTTACTATCTTGATCTAGTGAAGCGATTTGCGCCTTCACTTGTGCGATCAACGGAAAATTAGAGGTATATTTTTGACTGAGCAACACACTTTGCTGCTCAAGTTCTATTTTCTTGGTCTTCAGATCCACACTTTGTTGCAACAACAATTCCGCTTCTTTAGTAGGATCAATTGTATTATTTTTTTCACGGAACTTATTATATAGGTTCTCAGAGGCCTCTAATTGTGATCTGAGTTCAGGAAGCTGTTTTTCCAAGAAACCCAATGTATTCTGCGTCTCCTCCGTGCGACTAGCAATATTTTGCGCCAAATACACACGCATCACCTCATCCAGAGTCTGAACAATCTTATCTTGGTCTTTTCCTTGATAAACCAGAGATATGACACCGGTTTGCTTGCCTTTTTCTGCGATCAACAAATTATTATTGATGTCTTGAACGGCTTGGAGTGGGCTTCTCTGAGTGATGAAAATCGCATTAGACGGTAGAGTTGATCCATCTTGCTGGATAAGTAATTCTAAGGTTTCTCCACCTATTTTTTGTATTAGAAGCTGCCCAATACGGCCTTTTAGTTGTTTGTGACCTTCGGACTCACTAATTGATCCGATCGTAAACTGCCCATTCGGTAAAAAATGAAGCTTGAATGGTCGATCCAACAAGCCATAAGGTACATTAAACTTCACAACCCGAAAAGATGCACCATTGGCAGAATAACGCACGCCGTTTTTTGTATAAACAATATCTTCCTCTTTACCCGGATGAATCAAACGACGATACCAGCGATCTTGGCCACTCGACAATATAATATCAAGACTTAAATTGCGAACCACTTGACCCAATACAAATCGCGACTTGAGTAACTGGACCTCGGTATCGGCTGGCGACTTAGTGTTAGCCAAGCTCGCCAAGCCAGATCCGCCCAACAATACATCCGTCGAACTTTGGTTACTGTCAATTTGTACCAAACCATCAACCGCATAAATAGGCTGAGTAATACGAAGATATAAAATCGCAAACAAAATGGCCGCGAAAACACAAATAACGATGAGTTTCCAATTCCTGAGAACAGTCTGAAACAACTCTCCAAGATCGATCGTTTCGTTATCATTCGTCTGTTGCTGATTTACTACCGTCATACTCTATCCAACATTTATTTAATGAATACCGCTAACAAGGCACTTTTAAATCCAAAAACGTTATCTACACGTACCCAAGCAACTACAAATAACATTGACTATATTTGATTTCTTATCTGGTTTTTTTTGCGTTACAAATGTAAAGCCCAGTCCTTCACACCGTTTTCAATCAATTTTTGGGCCTCAATAAATGCAGGCATTCCTTTTCGATACGGATCAGCAACATTTTCATCACGCCAATGACCGAGCCTAAAGACTTTACCTTTGCTAAAAGCCCACCGTTCTTCGATCGCTTTTACTTGTTGCGTTGTCATTGCCAGCACTAAATCTGCATCAATTAACATGGCAGCGTCCAGACGCCGTGCAATATGCGACGAAAGATCAACTCCGATTTCACTCATACACGCCATCGCATGCTGATCGGCAGTTTCGCCAACTAAACCTTCCAAGCCAGCCGAAGATACATTTTTATCTGGACAGGCCTCTTTGAGTAATGCTTCCGCCATCGGACTTCGGCAAATATTACCAATACAAACAACCAATATATTCTGAAAATTCATACGGCCCCAAAATTACTTGTAAATACGTCCTGTTGCCGAGATTGAGCCTAAACCCTGTGCTGATGGTAAAAGCAAATTCAGCACCCGACTCCAGCGCGCCAATCCTGATGCATCAACGTAAACAATATCATTCGGCTGCATTTTAAATCGATCAGCTAAGGCAAGATTCGCAATCGTCGACAAATCAACATGATAAATATTTGTCAAATTATTTTTAGCATTATCTCGAACTACATAGACTTGAGCGCGATCAGAAGTTAATGGATTTAATCCTCGCCCCTCACCAATTACATTCGCCAAACTCATCCCTTGCTCAGGAATAAGGAGTGCACTTGGATCACCAGCCTCACCCAAAAGATAAAGCTTTCTATTTTCGGCGGTATAGACATGAACACTATCACCTTCCCGTAGCAGGAGTTTACTCGGTGACAGATTATTCTTTTGCAAATCAAAAAGACCCAAATGATAACTTTTGCCATTTCTAGTGAGGAGAATATTACTCATGTCGGCAGTTTCAATCGCACCGCCAGCACTCGCTAAAGCACTCAAAATATTTTGCGGCTGGTTTGAGATAGAGAACTGACCTGACGCTTTTACTGCTCCATCCACATAAAATTTACGACCCACGTAAGCAAGCACAACAACTTGCACATCTGGGTGTTTCAGATAAGTACTTAGTCGCGACTGCAATTTTGCAGAAAAACCCTCTAATGACTCGCCTGCAGCTTTAATTCTACCAATCAATGGAAAAGCAATGTAACCTTGCTGGTCAATCGTAAAACCCGATGCGGCGCCTGGCGGTGTAATTTCTGGATTTGCCCATAGATTAATTCCGAGTACGTCGCCCGGCGCTAACAAATAAATTGGGTGCGTTTTTTGATCAAATAAAGACAATGCTTCAATAGTGTTATTTTCATTTTTTGTCACTGGAATGTTATTTGAATTGATTGTTTCGACTTGAATGTTTAAGCCTTTTTCTGAAATGAGCTGTCCTGAGGGCGGTAAGTCACCAACACGCATTCCCGGAGCCAACGCACAAGCAAATAAAAAAGATACCGATACCGAAATAACTATCCACTGAGTCAATCGCAACATACTTCACATACCCCAAAACTCAAACAAAGCCAACCAACCGAAAGTTCTATAACGCAAATATTATTAACTATAATTCTATAGATAAAAACCAATGATCGGTTTTTTTAACACAACGACTACAACGCGAACGCCTGATAATAACGCTAAAAAGAGAGCACCAAAAACCGCAAGAGCTTGAAAAAAAACCATTATCGCAAGTCAAAAAAAATATTTCGCACTAACACAACAGCGCAACAAAATACAACTAATGCGCTCTTAATAGACCGAAATAAGTAGACTTTAATCTGTCCGCACAACAAAAAAAAGCCCACAGTCTTAAGACTACTGGGCTTTTTTCTTTTATACAACATAAAAATGTGGCGGTGAGAGAGGGATTCGAACCCTCGATACGGTATTAGCGCATACACACTTTCCAGGCGTGCTCCTTCAGCCACTCGGACACCTCACCAAGGGGCGGTAGTCTACCGAAAAACCGAGCTAAAGCCAATCTGAATTTTTGCAGCATGAAATGCGCCATTCCTTCATTCAATGTTAAGATGCGCGATATCAGTACAGATTGGATTAGTTATATGCAAGAATCCCAACAGCGCCCAGCGATGTCCGCGTTAACACTCGCCGCCTTGGGTATCGTTTTTGGCGACATCGGCACGAGTCCGCTTTATGCGCTGAAGGAATGCTTCCATGTCTCTCATGGGATTGGACTGACATATAGTAACGTTCTCGGCATTTTGTCATTGATTTTTTGGTCACTGATGATTGTGGTCTCGATTAAATATGTCGCTATTATCATGCGTGCCAATAACAACGGTGAAGGTGGCATCATGGCGCTGTTGGCGCTGAGCTTGCGTAACAAAAGAATTGGATCAAAATCACGTGCAATTCTGATTGCGATCGGTCTATTTGGTGCAGCTCTGTTTTTTGGCGATGGTATTATTACGCCTGCGGTATCTGTGTTGTCTGCGGTAGAAGGCCTATCGATTGCGACGCCTGTATTCACTCCTTTTATTATTCCAATTACGATTGCTGTGCTGATTGGTCTATTTATGATTCAGCGCATAGGCACGGGTTCAGTCGGACGGTTTTTCGGTCCGATTACTTTGCTTTGGTTTGTGGCATTGGGTGTATTAG
The DNA here is from genome assembly GCA_014378805.1 of Moraxellaceae bacterium. Lineage (GTDB taxonomy): Bacteria > Pseudomonadota > Gammaproteobacteria > Pseudomonadales > Moraxellaceae > Aquirhabdus. Next base: position 2,871 of record JACMMY010000059.1, on the reverse strand, counting down.
GGGTAAATAGCATTGCCCAAAATCCTGTCATTCTTAATATGGTCAATCCTTACTGGGCCGGTCTTTTTGTCATCAATCATCCTACTGGGTCTTTTTTGACCATGAGTGCTGTGGTCTTGACGATCACGGGTGGCGAAGCACTCTACGCAGACATGGGGCACTTCGGTCGTAAACCGATTCAATTGGCTTGGTTTTTCGTCGTCTTACCGTGTTTGCTTTTGAATTACGCAGGTCAAGGCGCTTTATTACTCCGCGATCCAAGCTCAATTGAGAATCCATTTTATAAACTTGTCCCTGAAATGGCACTTTATCCAATGATTGCAATGGCTACGATTGCAACCGTCATCGCGTCGCAAGCGGTGATTTCGGGTGTATTTTCTATCGCCAGACAGGCGATGCAGTTGGGTTATTTACCGCGATTTACTGTGTTGCATACATCCGAATCTGAAATTGGACAAATTTATATTCCTTTTTTAAATTGGCTATTACTCGCATCGATTATTGTACTTGTGGTGATGTTTAAATCGAGTTCAAATCTGGCTTCCGCTTACGGCCTTGCGGTGACAATGACCATGATGTGCGATACATTATTGGTTGCTTTTGTGATGTTTAGCTTGTGGCGCTGGTCGCTGTGGAAAGTGGTTTTGGTTGTATTACCCTTTCTCATCCTTGATTTAATTTTCTTCGGCGCAAGTTCACTGAAAATTATCGCTGGCGGTTGGTTCCCGCTGTTGGTTGGCGCAATTGCATTTACGATCATGATGACATGGAAACGGGGTCGTCAACTGTTGCTCGCGAAGCTACAGTCTGAAACGTTACCACTTGATTTATTTATTAATAATGTCACGAGCTCCGCACATACGGTTATGGGCACTGCTGTCTTTATGACCGCAAGTCAGACCGTGGTTCCTCACGCTTTGCTCCACAACTTAAAACACAATAAAATATTGCATGAAACCAATATCTTAATGACCGTTCTTACTGAAGATATTCCCTACGTGGATGAAGAAACACGCATCACCGTAGAAAGAATTAATGATCGATTTTATCGCGTGGTGGCGCGTTATGGGTTTAAAGAACAACCCAATGTGCCAGATGCAGTCGAACAGGGTTTAAAACTTCTTCAATTACCGTTCGATATGATGATGACCAGCTTCTTTGTCTCGCGTGAACGGATTCTGCATACAGTTGGCGACGGTATGGCACCATGGCGCGAAAAACTTTTTATTTCGATGTCGCGCAACACCAGTTCGGTCAGTGATTTCTTTCAAATTCCGACCAATCGTGTAGTCGAAATGGGTAGCCAAATCGAAATTTAAAAGCTCATTGTTATCCAACAAAGACAAAGTTGAATAATCAACTTTGTCTTTTTAATGCTTGCCCTATTTAATTATTCAGCAAAGAGTTCTAATGTTTTTTTATCGCTGTCACATTGTTATCACTCAAGTTCTTTTTCTATTTTTGCTTACACATAACGTAGCGCACGCCGAAATTGTGACCGCGTATGCCAGTCATTATTCAGAATCAGTGACAAATGACGCCGCATGTGCTCAAAACTATTATCAGGAGGATGCGCCGAACTTTACCAATCAAGCCTTGGCGCGTCGTACACAAACATTATGTTTTAATGGTTTTACGGTGATGTATTCTGCCATCACTCGCACACCACTTTGGTCGGCAGAGCACTTGACGAGAGATCGCCTCAAACGCGCGGAGACTTTGGATCGGCAAAATAATTTCCATGAAGAAACTCAGCTTGCTGAAGACGATCGGGCGACGTTAAACGACTACAAAGGCAGTGGTTTTGATCGCGGACACATGTCACCTAATGGCGACATGGGCAGTCGTGCACAGCAATTTGACAGTTTTTCTCTAGCAAATATCGTTCCGCAAAATAGTTATAATAATCAAAATCCTTGGCGACTTTTGGAAGAGGTCACTCGCGAATTAGTCAAACAAGAAGGTGAGGCGTATATCATTACAGGTGCGGCATTTCGAGGAAATAATTTACGTAAAATTGGCAATGTGTTAGTACCATCAGATGTCTATAAAGTGGTTTATTTTCCGAAGCGTAACGCAGCTGGCGTTTATTTTTCACCAAACGATTCATCTGGTCAGGTGAATATCATCTCACTGGCTGAGTTAAACAGCCAAATTGGTCTCGACTTACTCCCCAGCTTACCTGAACACGTTAAAAAACAACTTATTGAGATGCCATTGACCACTAAAATGGCAATGCGTCATGGTGATCTCTCAGGTCGTACAAATCATATTTCAACAAAAAAAAATGATCAACCGACGGATTACGGCGTATCGATGAGCTCACAATTTCAACCTGCAACACGTGGATTATTGATACGAATGCGGCGTGCGTTATTACAGACTCATTAACTCAACATGACGACTCGGTTAAACTTGATAAGCGCGAATAAACCGCTTAACCACCTCGCGCGCATATCGGTCACTAGCATCAATATTTTCGACACCAATGCCTAAAATTTTCTGTAGCTGAGAGCAGCCTGTAAACGACGATAAAAAGTACTCAGCAGCAAGCATCGGTTCAGGGATATCTAATTTTTCTTGCTGGTGCGCCTGTTCCAATAAGCGTGCCATTTCATTATGCGTCCGTTGCGGACCCGCATCATAAAACAACCGTGTTCGTTCAGGATATTGCACAGCAATCGTCACCATGAGCCGATGTAACTCAATCGCCTCCTGACTATTAATCATGCTCTGAAAGCGATGCGCCACTTGATTTAAGACATCCGTAATGGGCATTGATTCTGGCAAATCAAAGATTGAAGTCGGCAACTGATTCACGCAATGCGCCGCAATCGATGCGGCAAATAAACTTTCTTTGTCATTAAAATG
>JACMMY010000058.1 GCA_014378805.1 Moraxellaceae bacterium | reverse complement strand
TAACGGAGCGTTTTTTGCCGTCGCCGTCTTGTTTATTAACGGTCGCCCAAGCGATTTGCTCGGCCTCTTTTTTAGATTTACCACTTTCACGCTCAGTATCAACAATATGTTTAGCTTGACGTTTTTGCTTATCACTATAAGACGATTTATCACTTTGAGACATGGTAACTACTCCAAATTGGGTGGAATGAAAACTTAACACCACTTTATTTTTTTTATAGTTGGTCGATTGTAGAGATGTGTAGCAAAGCATTTATTTAGATAAGGTTTGGTTACTGAAAACGCGCCCCAAGTATGCAGTGGAGTACCAGTAATTCTAGTTTCTATCTTTATTTTTGCTTGGTTATTTTTAACTAAGTTGTTGATATCAAATTATTTAAAAATATAAATAAAATAGAAGTTACTCCAAAAATTTTAACACAAAATTATTTTTGAAATATTACATAACTCACTAAAGACTCTCTTTTTTTCACACTTAATTTTTAGAAACTATTGCTATATATCATTTCACAGAGCATACATTTTCTCGAATGCTTAATTTTTGCTGCCTAGCCGTCCAAGCTGAGATCATCATGAAACTGACTATTAATCAAAAAAATTATGAAGTGAATGTGGATATACGGACATCCTTATTAGATGTTTGCCGAGAGTATTTAGAGCTGACAGGGAGTAAAAAGGGTTGTGACCATGGGCAGTGTGGCGCATGCACTATGCTCGTGAATGGGCGAAGGATTAACAGTTGTCTCACTTTAGCCATCATGCACGATGGAAGTGAAATTACGACGATTGAAGGCATTGGTTGTCCGCATGATCTTTCGCCTTTGCAACAAGCATTCGTTACGCATGATGCATTCCAATGTGGCTATTGCACCTCTGGTCAAATTTGTTCGGCGATAGGCATGCTGGATGAATATCGAAAAGGTTGGCCAAGTCATGTTTCAGAAACTCTCACTGACAAAACTCCTTTATCCCCTAAAGAAGTTGCCGAACGCATGAGTGGCAATTTATGCCGTTGCGCTGCTTATCCGAATATCGTTGCTGCAATCATTGAAACCAGACCCCTCATCATTCAACCAATAAACCAAGAAGAAAAAAACTCCAGCCTTATGGCAAATAAGTCTAAATGTGATCAGGAGTTTTCTTCATGAAAGCCTTTGCTTATTTTCGTGCAGAAAATGCCGTGGATGCTACCAAACTTATGAACCAGCATCATGGGAAATATATTGCGGGTGGTTCAAATTTGTTAGATCTCATGAAGTTACACCTAGAAATCCCTGAGGTCTTAATTGATATTTCTCGATTGCCTTTGAACGATGTCGAAGAGACTTCAGAAGGTGGGCTAAAAATTGGAGCAATGGTTCTTAATAGCGAGTTAGCGGCTCATCCATTAGTACGTTTAAGATATGGTGTGCTTTCCCGAGCCCTGCTGGCAGGTGCATCTGGACAGTTGCGGAATATGGCCACTACAGGTGGGAATATCTTACAGCGGACTCGGTGTAGTTATTTTTATGCTCCTGATAGTGCGTGTAATAAGCGAATAAAAGGAAGCGGTTGTCCTGCACTCCATGGATTGAATCGAATGCATGCAATTTTAGGGGGGAGTGCCGCATGTATTGCCCAGCATCCCTCGGATATGGCCGTAGCTTTCATGGCGCTTGATGCTGTCGTCGTGACGTTATGCTTAGATGGATCAAGTCGCCAAATTCCATTAGATGATTTTTATCGATTACCAGGACTAGACCCTCAGCAAGAGACTGTACTTCAATTTGGTGAATTGATTATCCATATTATTTTACCGCCACCACCAATGGGTATTCATCAATATTATAAGGTGCGGGATCGCGCTTCTTATGCCTTCGCATTGGTTTCAATTGCCTCAATCATTGATATAGATGACAGAAGAATTCGCGCTATTCGCTTGGCCTTTGGTGGAATAGGAACAATTCCTTGGCGTAATAAACAAGTCGAAGAATTTCTTGTTAGTGCGCCGCCTTGTTATCCCATTTTTGCCCAAGCTGCCGATATTCTGTTGAGTGGGGCGAAGGGAGCAGGGGAAAATGATTTCAAAATTGAGTTAACGCGTCGCTTACTAATTTCAACATTACAGAAAGCAGTAAGTGGAGATCATTCATGAGCACTACTGAAAAGTTAGTCATGGATCATCCCATGGACTCTTTACTTGATCTAGTTTCTGAAGCTCAAGTAGGTCAAGGGGTTAGCCGAATTGATGGTCCACTAAAAGTGAGTGGACAAGCGACATATACTGCTGAATATCCAATGGATGGTCTACTCTATGGTTATCTTGTCAGTGCAACAATCGGGAAAGGTAAAATTAAAACCATCCACGATAAAACTGCTTTAGTTGTACACGGCGTTGTTGCCGTCATTACTGACTTTAAGCGCTTTTTACGTAACCCTCAACAAGGAGGCGTCAATCTTGCCCCCATTCAAGGTGTCAAAGAAATTGCATATTTTGGTCAGCCCATTGCCTTAGTTGTCGCTGAAAGCTATGAAGCCGCTCGTGCTGGTGCTGCAGCATTAAAAGTAGATTATGAGCGTGCCGATGATGGAGCTTTTGATCTGATTAAAGAGTTAAAAAACCGTAAGCCGATTGATTGGATTACAGATAAGTCAGAGATATCGGGTGATCCCGAAGAAAGCCTTTTGACAGCTGACATCAAAGTGGATCGAGTCTATATTACGCCTAGTCAAAATAGTGCAGCAATGGAGCTGCATGCTTCCGTTGCCTATTGGGAAGGGCATGATTTAATCATTTATTCTTCATTGCAAATGGTTGCGAGCTGTCGTGCTTCATTGGCACATGCTCTAGGTCTTAATCCCAAGCATGTAAGGTTGATTTCGAGATTTGTCGGCGGAGGATTTGGATCTAAATTAGGAATCTCATCTGAAAGTGTTGCAGCAGCCATCGCTGCTAAACAACTCAAACGCCCAGTCAAAGTGGTTATGACACGTCCACAAGTATTTGAGTCCACAGTCAGACGCAGCAACACTCGTCAACGTATTGGGTTGGGCGCAGATGCCAATGGAAAAATTCATACCATAATCCATAACAGTATCGTGACCAATCTTTCGGGCGAACTTTTTTTTGAGCCGACGGCTCTTGCGACCCATTTTTTGTATCAAGGAAAAAATCGTGAAGTGAAATACGAGATGGTTCGGATGAATCAAGTTTTGGCTGGATCAATGCGGGCTCCTGGTGAGGCGGTTGGTCTACTTGCTTTAGAATGCGCTATAGATGAGTTAGCAGAACTCGTAAAGATTGATCCTATTGAACTTCGAAAATTGAACGAACCTGAACGAGATCCCAGTAAAGATATTCCCTTTTCCAGTAGACATTTAATTGAAGCATTAGAAACTGGCGCAAATCATTTCGGCTGGAAAATGCGCTCCTCAATTCCTGCAAATCGAAGGGAGGGGCAGTGGTTAATTGGTATGGGCGTGGCTTCAGCAGCAAGAAGTAATTCGCTGAAACCTTCCGAAGCGCGCGTCACACTGACCCCAGAGATCAAGGTCATTGTAGAAACAGATATGACTGATATCGGCACTGGAACTTATACCGTCCTCGCGCAGATTACCGCTGATTTATTAGGCGTTCCGTTATCCGTGATAGAAGTGCGATTAGGTGATTCTGATTTTCCACCTAGTGCAGGTTCTGGTGGTAGCTGGGGAGCATCTAGTTCAGGTAGTTCTGTCTATCTAGCTTGCAAAAAAATACGCGAACAGTTAGCGGCGCAATCTAATATTCCGATTGAGGAGTTGGATTTAAAAGACGGACATATTAGTAGTCTTAATGGATCGAAATCATTAAAGGAATTAGTAACGAAGGACATTGTTGGCATAGGAAAAATTGATGCGGGCAAAACCAGTAAAAAATATACCCAAGCTAGCTTTGGTGCACATTTTGCCGAAGTCGCTGTCAATGCAGTAACAGGTGAAATAAGAGTAAAACGCATGTTGGGTATCTTTACTGCCGGACGTATTTTAAATGAGAAAACAGCCCGTTCTCAATGTTACGGCGGCATGGTCTTTGGCCTAGGAGCTGCGCTGATGGAAAACCTCCAGCATGACTCTCGTGATGGGCGAATAACGAATCATAATCTAGCTGAATACCACATTCCGACCAATGCGGATGTGCCTGATATTGAGGTGATCTTATTACCTGAAACAGATCGTCTGACAAATCCGTTGCATGCTAAGGGTATTGGTGAGTTGGGCATTGCTGGAGCAGGTGCAGCAATCGCTAATGCCGTCTATAACGCAACGGGTATTCGTGTTTATGACTATCCGATTACTTTGGACAAGTTGCTTGATCGTTTACCTTCACTATAAGGGTGACTTATGAGTTCTAATCAACCATTACTAAAAGCAATCGTGAACATTGATGCGGAGGAATCTGAAGCCGTACTGGCGACAGTCGTTAAGGTAGAAGGCTCAGCTTACCGACGACCTGGTGCCCGCATGTTAATTTTGGCAAATAGCCAAGCAGTCGGTTGTATTAGTGGTGGTTGTCTTGAGGCGGAAGTCTGTAAAAAAGCCGCGTGGCTTACACGTGAAAATAATATTGTATTGCGACGATATAGCACAGGAGAAAATACTCCATTTTCGGAAGATATTTATCATCAAATCGATGAAGATTCTGATCTCGATGGGGCTCGTTCATTTGGTCTAGGTTGTAATGGTGCGGTTAGTGTTCTGTTTGAACGTGTAGCATCGGTTGGAATAGACCATGTCATGACGTTACTTAAAAATGTCTATTCATCTCACAGCGCTGGTGGAGTTGCTGTTGTGATTGCTGCCCCTAAAAATGCATCAGTCATTATCGGAGACCGTTTATTACTTGATCCTGAAAAGAGAATTCCGTTCTGGTGCAGTAAAGGAATAGTCGAAAGATCGCTAGATCAACAAAATCGCCATGACTTACAACAAACCATGACAAACAAGAAAAGTATTCATAAGATTTATGAGATTGATCTTGGTAAAATAGAAGTTTTTTTCGAATATGTTGCTCCTCCACATCGTTTAATTGTATTCGGTGCTGGTTTAGATGCTCAGCCATTAGTCCGTTTAGCTAAACAACAGGGATGGCATGTCACAGTAGTTGATAGTCGAGCGTATTTTGCCCGCCATGACCATTTCCCCCTAGCGGACAAAGTGCTTTGTCAT
>JACMMY010000057.1 GCA_014378805.1 Moraxellaceae bacterium | reverse complement strand
CAACCTAATGCTCGCTTCCCTGCACATATCCGTGAAATCTCCCCAGCGGCCGATGAATCACGTACATACGCCGCAAGAATTGCGTTTGATCAAGCAAATCCAGCAGTGGATATCGGCCAAAGCGCACGGGTTTATGCCCATGAACCACAAGCCGCATCGACCTTATCATTGCCGTTATCGGCAGTCACAGCTGAGCAAGGCGCTGCCTATGTCTGGGTACTCGAACCTGCAACATCGCGCATCAAACGAACACCGATTCAAATCGGGGTCTATGGTCGAGATAAGGCATCAGTATTGTCAGGTCTTAAACCTTCTGATTGGGTTGTGGTTGCAGGTGTTCAACTCTTGCATGATGGACAACAAGTCAACGCCGTAGATCGTCAAAATCGTCCAGTTCCAGCCTCGGCTTCACTGCCAACAAAGCAGGGTTAAGCGCATGAATTTTAATCTCTCAGAATGGGCGCTCAAAAATCGGCAACTGGTGCTGTATTTCATGATTTTGCTGGGTATTGCTGGTGCGATTTCGTATACCAAACTTGGACAAAGTGAAGATCCGCCGTTTACCTTTAAAGTCATGGTCGTCCAGACGTTGTGGCCTGGTGCAAGCGCTGAAGAAGTCGCAAAACTAGTCACAGATCCGATCGAAAAGAAACTCATGGAAACAGGCCGTTACGACAAAATCGTGTCGTATTCTAGACCTGGCGAATCTATGGTTACTTTTGTTGCGCGAGATTCGTTACATTCCTCTGATATTCCTGAACTTTGGTATCAAGTCCGCAAAAAAATCGGCGACATGAAGCAGACGCTTCCCACAGGTGTACAAGGGCCGTTCCTCAATGATGAATTTGGCGATACCTATGGCAATATTTACGCACTCACAGGTAAAGGATTCGACTACGCCATCCTCAAAGATTACGCCGATCGTATTCAACTGCAGCTTCAACATGTGCCCGATGTCAGCAAAGTCAATTTACTCGGCTTGCAAGACGAAAAAATCTGGATTGAAGTATCCAATACCAAAATCGCCAATCTCGGCTTACCGCTGCAAACGGTGCAACGCGCCTTAGAAGCACAAAACTCAGTGACGCCGTCTGGCTTCTTTGAAACGCCTACCGATCGCATACGCTTACGCGTCAGCGGACGTTTTAAATCAGTGGATGAGATTCGTAACTTCCCAGTCAAAATTTCAGGGCGCAGCTTCATTCTCAATGATATTGCGGATGTATTTCGAGGCTTTAGTGATCCAGCCCAGCCGCGGATGCGCTTTATGGGAGAAGATGCGATTGGTATTGAAGTGTCCATGAAAGCAGGCGGCGATATTCTCAATTTAGGTAAGAACCTACAAGCTGATTTCTATAAAATTCAGCAAAGCTTACCGATCGGAATGAAACTCAGCAAAGTCTCGGATCAACCGGCTGCCGTTAAAGCAGGCGTTAGTGAGTTTGTCGATGCATTGGCTGAAGCCGTGGTGATTGTGTTGTTGGTCAGCTTCTTTTCATTGGGATTTCGGACAGGCATGGTCGTGGCACTCACCATTCCACTGGTGTTGGCGATGACTTTTGCTGCGATGAATTACTTTAATATAGGCTTGCACAAAATTTCTCTGGGCGCACTGGTACTTGCTCTCGGACTGCTGGTTGACGATGCGATTATTGCCGTCGAAATGATGCTCATTAAAATGGAACAAGGGTTTAGTCGTATCCAAGCGGCTGGTTTTGCATGGACTTCGACGGCTTTTCCAATGCTCACAGGCACGCTCATCACCGCAGCGGGTTTTCTCCCCATTGCCACCGCACAATCAGGAACCGGCGAATACACTCGCTCCATTTTTGAAGTGGTGACGATTGCTTTATTATTATCATGGTTGGCAGCAGTAATTTTTGTGCCTTATCTTGGAGATCTGTTGCTGCCTGATTTTTCAAAAAAGAAGCAAAAGTCTCAAGCGGCTAACGCCAATTCACAGCAAACGAATGAATCCAATCAAGACATTGAATCCAATCAAGCCCATCATGACCCTTACGATTCAAAATTTTACCACCGCTTTCGTGGCATTTTGGAATGGTGCATCCAATATCGTAAAACAGTGATTGGGATTACGGTCGGCGCATTTTTTGGCTCAATCGTGTTATTTGGCTTTGTGCAACAGCAGTTTTTCCCTGATTCTAATCGCTTAGAACTCATGGTCGATATGAAACTTGCCGAAGGTGCTTCACTGACCGCAACCGAAACGCAGGCAAAGAAACTTGAAGCACTGTTAAAAACACACAAAGGCATTGATAATTATGTTGCCTATATCGGGACAGGTTCGCCGCGCTTTTATTTACCGCTCGACCAACAGTTACCTCAAGCCAGTCTCGCTCAATTTGTGATTTTGGCAAAAACGCTCGAAGATCGTGAAGAGATTCGGACGTGGCTGATTCAAACGCTGAATAAGTCCTTCCCAGACATCCGTACGCGAGTGTCACGCCTTGAAAATGGCCCACCCGTCGGTTACCCCATTCAATTCCGAGTGTCAGGTGAAAATATTCAAGATGTACGCGCGATTGCACGTCAAGTGGCGGCAAAAGTGGGCGAAAACCCACATGTGGTCAATGCACATCTTGATTGGGAAGAGCCGAGTAAAACCATTTTATTAAATATTGACCAAGACCGTGCACGAGCACTGGGTGTGAACAGTCAAGAACTGGCAAACTTCCTACAAAGTGCGCTAACAGGCGTCACAGTCAGTCAATATCGTGAAAATATCTCACTGATTGATATTCAATTGCGCGGCGCAACACTAGATCGCCACGAAGTCAGCGCTCTGCCGAGCCTTGCAGTGCCTACAGAAAATGGAGGAACTGTATCGCTCTCGCAAATCGCCACACTGGAATATGGATTTGAAGAAGGCGTGATTTGGAAACGTGACCGCTTGCCAACCGTCACGGTTCGCGCAGACATTTATGACAAGAGTCAGCCAGTGACCTTGGTTAATCAAATCCTGCCCACTTTAGACGGCATCAGAGCTAAATTACCCATGGGTTATACCTTGAATATAGGCGGCACGATCGAAGATTCGGCTCGCGGACAAAACTCGGTGAATGCAGGTGTTCCACTCTTCCTTGTCGTGGTCATTACGCTTCTTATGCTGCAATTACGCAGTATCTCACGCTCGATTATTGTCTTTCTCACAGCGCCGCTCGGTTTGATTGGTGTCGCTGTGTTCCTGCTGATATTTCAGCAGCCGTTTGGTTTTGTCGCCATGCTAGGTACCATTGCCCTCTCAGGAATGATTATGCGTAACTCATTAATCTTGATTGATCAAATCGAGCAAGATATTAGTGCGGGTCATTCATCATGGGATGCGATTATTGAGGCAACCGTACGCCGCTTGCGGCCGATTGTCCTCACGGCACTCGCCGCAGTGCTCGCGATGATTCCCCTTACGCGCAGCGTATTCTTTGGTCCTATGGCCGTAGCGATCATGGGTGGGCTCATCGTCGCCACTGCCTTAACGCTGTTATTCCTTCCTGCGCTTTATGCAGCATGGTTTAGAGTGAAAAAAGATGAGGTTAAGTCATGATTGATCTGCATGCACCTTGAGCATGTGCATCACGAGACGCAAAAACACTCTGCAGTTCAACTTGCAGGGTGTTTTTTTATTTTCATGGACTTTTTAATATTAAAATCACAAAAAAATACAGCATGCTCGGCACGCAGTGAAGATAAAAAATGACCTACATATTGAAAAGCTTAAGGTTATACCCAAAGGAATGAAACGTCAGAATCGAACATTCAACATAAGTTGCTTTCAATGGGATTCTATCCAGCGATTAAGGTAAGCAAGGAATAGCATTGTCGTGAGTTTTAATATTTGAGCTGAACGCTGCAATACCACGAGCTATACCGAAATTGCATGTTGTGCCATGATTAAGGACATACAACGACAAACAACAAAAAAGCCCTAAAGCTTATAGCTAAAGGGCTTTGCGTTCTAGTAT
>JACMMY010000056.1 GCA_014378805.1 Moraxellaceae bacterium | reverse complement strand
CTTGCTGATTTGATCTTAAATCTTCCCTCATGTAATATTAATATCCCACAAAATGTAGTGAGATAGAATGTGTTATGAGCTTTCATCAGTACATAGGATGGCTTTATCGCCCTGATGAATGGATTTTGAGTTGATTAAAAAACGTGCTATGATGACTTAAATATGGAGCGTTGCAAGTTAGGCTCTGGTTTTTGAGCTCCAGGATTGTACAGGTAAGAGCCCAGAAATTTCTCCGTATCAATTGGTATTTTATTATGTGAACCGTCTACTACCATCTTGCTCTTTGAAGTAAGAGCGGAGAGAGGTCAAAATACCAAGCAGACCGCGACAACCTTTGTAGCGTTTCATTAAAGTGAACACAAAGGATGCCGTGGTTTTTTATTGTCTGATATGTGAAGATATTATTTTAATAAATAAAAACAAACGAATTTTCTTGTTCGCATAAACAAAAAAAAGGATGCCATTACCGCGCATCCTTTTTTTATTTCTAATTAAACTTGGGCGTTTATTTCGCCAAAGTATTAAGCCCAAGCTTTTTCTAAAATAGCTTTGATGTCCGCCAGGCTTGCTTCTTTTGGATTGTAGATAATCGAACCATCATCCAACGCTTTTTGAGCAATATCAGCAAGCTGTGATTTATCAACTTTGCCAGTTTCTTGCAGAGTGCGTGGCAATTTTGTACGTTCATACAAGGTGTCACGCATACCACGGATATGCTCAATCGCTTTTTGCGCACGTTTTGCTGCTGGCGTAGCTGCATAAACATCCGCACCTGCGAGGTACAATAGCAAGTCAGCGGTACGGTCTCCGTTCGTGTCGAGGTTGTACTCAAGGACGTATGGCAAATAAAGACTCATCGCCAAACCATGTGGGACGTGTGCAACTGCACCCGTCGCATGGCCGATTGAGTGAACTAAACCGACCATTGAGTTTGAGAAGGCGATGCCTGCCATGGTTGATGCTTGAGCGAGTTCAAGACGACCATTTGCATCTTTTGGATTATCCAAAACAAAAATCAAATTTTCACTGATTTTGCGAATCGCAGCAGTTGCATAAGCATCGCTGATTGGGTTGTGACCTAAGCAGGTATATGCTTCAACTGCGTGGGTGAGTGCATCCATTGCGGTCATCGCCGTGATGTGCGGCGGTAAAGTCTGAGTCATTCGTGGATCAAGAACCGCAGCATTCGGCATCAAATGATACGATGTGAATGGCATTTTGATATTCTTTTCTGGGTCTGCAATCACGGCAACCATGGTCACTTCTGAACCCGTACCTGCTGTCGTTGGTACAACAAAAAATGGTTTGAGTGGTTTAGTTAAGTTGTGTGCGCCTGAATATTTCATCAAGTCATCGCCGCCTTCAGAGACGAGGATATTCACACCTTTACTTGTGTCGATCACAGAGCCACCACCTACTGCAATAATCGCATCGCAATGATTATCACGGTAGAGTTTTGCAGCTGCACGAACAGTTTGTAAGCTACTGTCTGGTGGAACTTCATCAAAAATGACTGCAATTTGACTATCCGTATCGACAAACGTCGCTTCAAGTGGAACCAAGAGATTGTTACTACGCACACCTTTGTCAGTAATAATCATGGGGCGTTTTGCACCCAGTGCTGCCAGCTCAAACGGAATATGTTCTAGTGCCATGTGGCCTGCGATGACTTTGACAGGGCAGAAAAATTCGTAATATGATTTCTGTTGTATGGATGACATGCTTAGCTCCGCTTTGCTGTTTTATTCAAGAGTAGGGTTGCTTTAGGGATTAAATCGACATAACTGGATACGACTTGTGCGTAAATCTGTGCTGCCTTAGCTATTTTTTCGTTGAGCGTTAGGCTGACTGGGTAGCGTTTTACGGCAAGTTCGGCAACCATTTTAGGTAAAATCAGTGCTTCCAATTTATTTAGGCAGCGGACTAGACGGATCGCATAGCTCACTTCGCCATCTGCGATCATGCGATCATTTGCAAATGCGCGTGACGTACTTTCTTGAAATGAGAACACTAAAAAAGCATGGGTTAAATGTTTAAATTTAACTGAAAGATCAGGCTTTCCCGTAAAATTTTCCAGACGTTTGAGGCTTTTATCAGCCTGAACTTGGAGCGTAAAACTAGAACCCTTAGGTAATACAATCATTTGTAAGATGAAGTCGGCTGGAAATCCTGCAACTTCATCTTTGAGTTCGCCATCGACTTGGCTAGCAGAGACGAGTGCACGCGCTATTGTATCCATCATCAGAGCGACATAAGCTTTTTGGGCAGTCGGTATAAGACGTTGAATTGTTGAGATAGGAGATTTCTGTATCGCCAGATTGTTCATAGCTGGACTATCCATAAAGTTCATAATGAATTATTGAAAACAGAGCGTTTTCATATTTATCTCATACTATAAGGATTTTGCATGGAGGAATAAAGAGACATTCCTTGATCTGCTTAATTGCATTCCATCTTTATACAGTATGAGATGGCCGTTAGGATTAAATAAATTAGAGTGATTGCTCTAATTTTAAAGAGTATACCTTGAAGCCTGCGTAAGCGGTAGTAAAATAAAGTTTTTCATAGAAAATTTAGCCATTTAAATGTCTAATTTTTATGATTCAGAATCTAAAATTTCATCAATCTCAACGTTCAAGGCTCGAACTGAAAGATGAATTTCTCTTAAAGCGAGCACTAAGGAAGCCACCATAAAAAACATGGCACATCCAAACAAAATCCGTGCTTCGTTTTGCCGCTCAATAAACAGTGCAAACATGCTGCTCGTACACATCAATAGGCTTAAGACGCCCATTTCTTGACTATATTGAATCAGTGAGATACGGGTTCTGAGGTTATTGATTTGAGCACGAATTCGTATATTGGCGTCAGGGAAATTTCTATGGCGATCGACAAGCTGGCGTACCAGACTTGCAAGTCCAAAGAATCGATTGGTATAAGCCAACATCAATAATGAGATCGCTGGAAATAATAAACCCGGAATGCTATAGCTAAAATCTGACAATATGGATTCTCCATCCTTTAGTTGAAGGAAACTTGCTGGCTAAGCGCTGAGCGAGAAGTTATTCCGTGCCACTCCGGTCTTGATGTTGGCGCGTTAGAATTTTGCTTAATTGTTCTGTAACTTGCTCAAATGTGGGGATAGACTTAACAGGGTGCTGAATGCGAAGTTCATCAACCAGTCGGGTCATCCGTAATCCTGAATAACCGCAAGGATTGATATATGTGAATCCACTCAAATCACAATTAATATTAAGTGCGAGCCCATGATAACTGCGACCCTGTCGGATCTTAAACCCGAGTGAACCAATTTTTGCGTCATTGACATAAACGCCTGGCGCATCCTTCTTGGCATAGGCTTCTATCTCGTAGAGACTGAGCAATTCAATCAGGGCATTTTCGGTATGGGTGACGAGCTGGCGGACATTCCATTTCAGGCGATTAAGATCATAAAGTAGATAGGCAATGAGCTGACCTTGACCATGCCACGTGACTTGACCGCCGCGATCAGATTGTACAATCGGCAAAGTTGTGGCGTGGATGAGGTGCTCAACTCTGCCAGCTCGACCTTGAGTCAGTACATCCTGATGTTGTAATAACCAGAGTTCATCTAAAGTCGATTCTTGACGACTTTCTGTCAAAGTTTTCATATTCTGATAACTAGATTTATAGTCAATCAGACCTTCAAAATGGCGAATAATTAGATCTGAGCGATTTATAGTAGTCATGACTTACTTGATAAACTTCGTCACCATGGCTCGGACATCGGTATGTGCGTCAATGACGGTCATAAACGTATATGCACCGATAAATTTACGGCTAATAAACATAAACTCTTTCGGTGGAACACTAAAAAACGGCGATGTCATCGATTCAGCCGCCTGTCGCATGACGCGCGAATGCAGCATACTTTGCTTCCAGACATATTTGCCGTCTGCATCAAACGCATTATAAGGGGCATCAGGGTTATTTAATAACGTAGTAAATGGTTCTGTTGCCATGATGAAAACATCCGCCATCGCTGGTTTAGTCCCAGGCGGCATTTTGTCAAAGAATGCATACCCATGCATCGCTAAAACCATCTCTTCTTTATCGTGATGATAGCCTGCGTGGATCAGCGCACGAGCGACTTTCAGTAGATTGGGATCGAACCCACGAATCGCACCAAAGTCGAGCAAAATGGTCTTATCTGGAATATCTTTACCATTTCCAAGGCGAACCAGATAATTACCGAAATTTGGATCAGTTTGCATTTCATCCCATTCAAATAACTCACGAATGGTAATTTCGATCGATGCTGCACCGAGTTTGTCGCGGCGTGATTGTGGAAGTGACAACATGACTGCACTATTGATAGGCACGCCACGTTCAAAGGTCATACACAGTACACCCGTGGTGCAATACTCCTGAATAATTTGTGGCACGATATAGCGTGGATCGTCTTTTAATCTTTCATAGAAGCGTTCGGTTGTCGCTGCTTCCATCGGATAGTTCACTTCGCGATGCATCATTTCGCTGACTTCATCGAACCACTCATCGAACTCGCGCGTTTGAGGCACAAGACGTGTGATTTTGAGCATATTACGAAATAAGCCCAGATCAGAGTCGATTGCAGCGGCAACACCTGGATATTGCACTTTCAATACTATTTCTAAGCCATCCGATTTTCTTACCGCGCGATGGACTTGTGCGAGAGATGCAGTGCCTAAAGGCTCTTGATCGACCACAAGGTCATTGAGTTTATCACCTAGTTCGTGTTTGAGTTGTTTTTCAATCGCTGACCATGATAACGCCATCGTGTCATTATTCAGAGTATGCAACGCTTCAGTCACTTCAACGGGCAGAAAGTGCTCGCCATAGAGTGCCATCATTTGACCGATTTTAACGATTGAACCTTTAAGTTTTCCGATCTCATGGACCAGATAATGCGCTTGTTCGCTCATCACCTGTTTACGTTTACGATCTTTATCTTCTTGGCTTGAAAATAGTGTCCCAGCATTGACGCCAGCCCAACGCGAACCAGCACGAAAAGACGCTTTCGCTAAAGACATGCGACGATCAAATGAGCTCGTTTGCAACTTATCAAGGGTATGATGCTGTTTGTGTTTGTTACGTGTGTTTGGGTTAGATGCATCAGACATAAGCGTGGTTTATCCTCAATAAGGGTATACAACTTATTCGTTTTAATAACTTTGGGCTTCGTATTTGAGCCCATGTTAACACGGTAATTCATTGTTGATATGACAAGGCTTGTCAGATGACATCGAGTAATTCTGTCTGTTTAATTGTTCGATTTTCTCTAAGCCATCATAAATCTAACGGATCAGTTATTCAATGATTTCTATCGGTTGAAAAGGGTTGTAGCGCTCAGATAACGCACAGTTGTGATGCAGTAGAGTTTGGAGCCGTTTGTGCTCATTTTTTTCTAATTAGTCATGGTGTTAGAGCGCGACGTGTTATCTATTGGTCGCGCTCATTTAGCGCAGTGATTTACTTTACAGCTTGCTCACGTGCAATCGCACGATAGCCAATGTCACGGCGATATTGCATACCGTCAAATGAGATTTTTTGGATATGCGCGAGTGCGGTTTGTTGTGCTTCCAAGACAGTGTCACCAATTGCTGTAACACAAAGTACACGTCCACCGCTTGTCACCGTTTTGCCATCTTTGAGTGTTGTGCCCGCATGAAATACTTTTGATGAGTCATTCACATAGTCCAAACCATGAATTTCATCGCCAGTTTGAATTTCTGCTGGATAACCACCAGCTGCTAAAACAATGCCAATTGATGGACGGCTGTCCCAATCGGCATGACTTGGTAACTCACCTTGCAAACCCGCTTCAACGAGTGCGATTAACGATGATTTCAAGCGCATCATGATCGGTTGAGTTTCTGGATCACCGAAGCGACAGTTGAATTCGATGACCCGAGCAGTACCCGCATCATCAATCATCAAACCTGCGTACAGGAAACCTGTGTATGGATGACCGTCTGCAGCCATACCATCGACCGTTGGGCGCATAATTTTTTTCATGACTTGATCAAAAACTTCTGAGGTGACGACTGGGGCAGGCGAGTACGCGCCCATGCCACCCGTATTGGCACCGAGATCATTTTCAAAAATACGTTTATGATCTTGGCTGGTCGCCATTGGCAAAATGTTATGACCATCAATCATGCAAATAAAGCTGGCTTCTTCGCCATCTAAGAATTGTTCAATCACAACGCGTGAACCTGCATCGCCAAATTTATTGCCTGCAAGCATGTCATCAATCGCTTCATAGGCTTCAGCAACTGTCATGGCAACAATCACGCCTTTACCTGCTGCGAGACCGTCGGCTTTAATCACAATCGGTGCGCCGTTTTGATCAATGTATGCTTTCGCTGCAGCGACATCGGTAAACACATCATAGAATGCAGTTGGAATTTGATGGCGTTTTAAGAAGTGTTTCGCAAAGGCTTTAGAGCCTTCGAGTTGTGCGGCAAATTGGGTTGGGCCCCAAATTTTGATGCTCGCTGCACGACAGGCGTTCACAACACCATTGACCAATGGTGCTTCAGGGCCAACGATAATGAGATCAATCGCATTGGCTTTTGCAAACGCAATAATCGCATCGTTGTCTAAAATATTAACGGCAACATTGGTACATTTATTTTCAAGGGCACTCCCCGCATTACCCGGTGCAATAAAAATTTGGCGAACGGCTTCGTCTTGTGCACATTTCCATGCGAGCGCGTGTTCACGACCGCCAGAACCAAGGATGAGAATGTTCATAGTGTTCCCTTAAAAATCTAAAGTTGCTTATTTTTTAAATACAGCAAAAGCAAAATCCCTCCCAACCTCCCTTTCTTAAATGGAGGAGCATTTTACTATTCTCTCCTTGAGAGAAGTTTGCTCCCTCCTTAGTAAAAGGAGGGTCGGGGAGGATTTGCTTTTGATCTTATCAATGAATCAATGACGGAAATGACGCATTCCGGTAAAGACCATCGCAATATTATGTTCATCTGCAGCGGCAATGACTTCGTTATCGCGCATTGAGCCACCTGGTTGAATGATGCATGAAATACCCACTTTCGCGGCATTATCAATCCCATCACGGAACGGGAAGAATGCATCAGACGCCATGACAGCGTTATGCACGTCAAGACCTGCGTGTTCCGCTTTGATCGCAGCGATGCGAGCAGAGTTAACTCGGCTCATTTGTCCTGCGCCAACACCGATGGTTTGACGATTTCTTGCATAAACAATGGCATTGGACTTCACATACTTCGCAACTTTCCAAGCAAAAATCAAATCATGAATTTCAGCTTCGGTTGGCGCACGTTTAGTGACGATTTTCAGATCGCTGTCTTTGATCATGCCTAAGTCTTGATCTTGAACGAGCAATCCGCCAGTAACGCGTTTGTAATCCAATTGACCAATACGTGCATTAATGTCAGGTAATTGACCACAAATTAGAACGCGGACATTTTGCTTGGCGGCAGTGATTTCAAGTACGCCGTCTTCAAGGCTTGGCGCAATGATCACTTCAACGAATTGACGATCGACTATGGCTTTTGCCGTTGCCACATCGAGTGGGCGATTGAACGCAATAATGCCACCGAATGCAGATTCTGGATCAGTCGCATAAGCGAGGTTGTAGGCATCCAACAGGCCATCCAGTGACACAGCAACACCGCATGGATTCGCATGTTTCACGATCACACAAGCAGGTTTCGCGAATGATTTCACACATTCCAATGCTGCATCGGTATCTGCGATATTGTTGTATGACAGTTCTTTGCCTTGCAATTGAGTCGATGTTGCCACCGATGCTTCACGCGCAGTCGGGTCAATATAGAATGCAGCAGATTGATGTGGGTTTTCGCCGTAACGCAAATCTTGCGCTTTAACCAACTGCAAATTAAACGTACGTGCAAATGCATCAGCAGGTTCACTTTCCGCTATACCAACACGCGCGCCAAGATATTGCGCAATCATGCCATCGTATTGGGCTGTGTGTTCAAACGCTTTAACCGCGAGATCAAAACGTGTTGCGTGTGATAATGTCTTAGCTATTTTTAGCTCATCAATCACACGGTTATAGTCGCTGCTGTTGACGATGATACCGACTGAAGCATGATTCTTCGCTGCTGCGCGAACCATGGTTGGGCCGCCGATGTCGATAT
>JACMMY010000055.1 GCA_014378805.1 Moraxellaceae bacterium | reverse complement strand
CTTCCAGTTACCACCGAGCAGGATATCTGTACCACGACCAGCCATATTAGTTGCGATTGTGATTGCTGAAGGACTACCCGCTTGCGCAATAATGTACGCTTCGCGTTCATGCTGCTTCGCGTTCAACACTTCATGGTGAATACCGCTCTCGGTCAGCATTTTCGAGAGAAATTCACTGGCTTCAATCGTTGCAGTACCAACAAGGACTGGCGCGCCAGTCAATTGAATACGCTTAACTTCTTCGATGATTGCTTTATATTTTCCAACTTTAGTCAGAAAAATTAAGTCATTATTATCAATCCGCACCATTGGTTTATGCGTTGGAATAACGACGACATCAATCGCATAGATTTGAGCAAATTCAGCAGCTTCAGTATCAGCAGTACCCGTCATACCGCCTAACTTATGGTACAAACGGAAATAATTCTGAAAAGTTGTTGTTGCTAGTGTCTGATTTTCGTTTTGAATTTTAAGACCTTCTTTGGCTTCTGCGGCTTGATGCAAACCTTCAGACCAACGACGACCTGGCATGGTACGACCTGTATGTTCATCGACGATCACAATTTCGCCTTCACTGACGATATAATGTACATCGCGTTGGAACAAATGATGCGCACGTAATGCCGCATTGACATGATGAACCAAATTCAATTTGCTTGGTGAATACAAGCTATCGCCGTCTTCCAACAAACCCATTTCCGTTAAACGTTTTTCGACATATTCATAACCTGTTTCGGTCATATCAATGCTGCGTTGTTTTTCATCAAGCCAGAAATGGCCGCCGTCCGCTACCTTCTCCTCTTTCTGACGAGTCAACTCAGGTGCGAGCTCATTAATCATCGCGTAAAGCTTTGAAGAATCATCGCTTTGACCAGAAATAATCAAAGGCGTACGCGCTTCATCAATCAGAATCGAATCCACTTCATCGATGATGGCGTAGTTCAGTCCGCGCTGTTTCTTTTCTTCAGGCGTAAAAACCATGTTATCGCGTAGATAATCAAAGCCAAATTCGTTGTTTGTACCGTAAGTAATATCAGCACGATATGCTTCATGTTTTTCATTCGGAGCTTGCATCGAGCGAATGACGCCAACGCTCAAACCCAAGAACTCAAATAATGGACGGTTTAATTCCGCATCACGAGCCGCCAAATAATCATTGACCGTAATGACATGCACACCTGAATCGCTGAGTGCGTTCAGATAACATGCTAAGGTCGCCATGAGTGTTTTACCTTCACCTGTACGCATTTCTGCAATGCGACCTTCATGCAAGGTAATACCACCAATTAACTGCACATCATAATGACGCATTCCGAGTGCGCGCTTACTTGCCTCACGGCACACAGCAAAAGCTTCGGGCAACAAATTATTTAGCGTTTCGCCATCAATATAGCGTTGCTTAAACTCTGTCGTTTTTGCAGCAATTTCAGCATCACTCAGTGCCGAAATCGTCGGCTCAAAAGCATTATTGGCTTCGACGCTTTTACGCATCCGTTTAAGTTCACGTTCATTTTTGGTGCCAAAAATGCCACCGACTAGACTAGCTAACATTGACTATCGACTCTAAATAAATGACTTTAAATAAATTTTGACTAAAACCTTAAATCAAGCGATCAACATCGCTGTAAAACAATGGTTCAAAATCAGTTATGCCCACTGCCGCAAACCGCGACATTATTAAATATCCATTACAAAACCACATCTACCAAAAACCGTATCAAAACCGAGGCAACTAAACTGTCCACGCGAGTCTGTATGTATTATGGTGACTGAACCAAGAAGTGCAAGGGAAAACATGCGTATAGAGTCGATTTTAACTCACAAAGCGAACTCTATACGTTGTGTACTTTACAACTTAACCATAAGTACGATTGAGGTATTGAATAATATCTTTGGATTCAAACATCTGTACGCCAGTATTATGATCGACTAAAAATGGAACTTGTAGACGTCCCTGCATGTTTGATAACTCCTTCTCGCGCTTGCCACCCGCTAATGGCACATACGGACCAGGCTTGGCACGCAATATCGCAGGCCCCATATCTTGCCAGCGCTCTTTTGCCACATTATGCAGCACATAAGGCAATTCAAGCTCACATAACCGTTCTCGAACCAATCGAGTGTATGGACTGCCTTCAAAGCTCCATAACTGAATTAATTGTTTAGGTACGGATTTATTGATATTGGTCGCATCAGCATTTAAACCATGCATCAAGCGCGCACCACTCACCAGCATTCCAGCAATCGGTTGCTTGGATAGGTTTTTCCACTTCGTTGGGGTCTGACCTGTTTTGCCATAATGTTTAAACAGATAATCAATAATCACCTGTGATTCTTGCAGTTTCACGCCAGTGTTTTGATCCACCATCAATGGAAAACTGACTGAACCACCCATTGATTTTATGATCTTTTCTGCAACAGGACGAAAACGTGTGCCATTTTTCGGACAAGGATATACTTCAAAATCCAGATTAAGCATCGTCAATACTTCACGGACACGACGACAAAATGGACACCCTTCCATATCATACAACTGAATCTCTTTCTCTGGTTGCAGCGGTGTCGCCGTCCCCATGACACCACGCCCCCCTTCGAGCAAAGTGCCGACAACTGATTGTAAAACTTTAATTTGATGCACAATATTCTTCCTAACTCAATATAAATTATGGTTTATGGTGCTACATTGATGAGCGAGACATCGGATACCAAAATGCCATTATTATCCGCATAAACAAACATACCCGACTCAATCAATAAGCCACCAAAATCAAGTGCAACATGGGTTTCGCCTAAGCCTTTACGATTGCTTTTTTGCGGGGTACTTGCCAAGGCTTGCACACCTAAATCAAGACTTGCTAAAGCATCGACATCACGGACACAACCGTAGACAATCACGCCCGCCCAATGATTCTTCACCGCACTTTCACCAATCAAATCACCCAGCAATGCACAACGCATCGATGCGCCACCATCAACAACCAGCACTTTACCTGCGCCCTCTGTCGCGAGCAACTCTTTAACGCGCGAGTTATCTTCAAAGCATTTCACAGTCACAATTTCACCACCAAACGCTTTTCGCCCACCAAAATTGCGAAAGAACTTACCATCTATCGAAGGACTGCAGACTTGAGTATCAGGATGCTCATCTAACAAATCACAGGTTACAAAAGTTACCGATTGGGCAATAGTCATCGCTGACGCTCCTCATCATGGATTAACGGGTTAAAAATAATTTCAAGATCTCGCCTCTATAAGCGCTCGAACGTGAATGAAGAAAATAAAGCAATCCGTTAGGTTGAAATTCAGTGTGTCTTCTTTCGAAATATGAATAACGCAGGTTCTATCCCCAAAAAAAGATTATAAACCTGAAAAATATATATCATGATCGAATCATCATGCACTCAGCATCATTTTATTTGAAATAATATCAACCTGCGAAGAAGTGCCCGCCTCTAAATATGCTTGATCTTGATATTTGTCTGTTGATTTCGATCTCAAAAATGCAGCCTGGCACATTGCAGCCGCCACTTGTTGCGCAGTAATCGGACGCGCATAAAACGTCTTCGGCAAAAGGGATTGTCCCCACTGAAAAAAATGTTGTGCTGCGCCTTCGAGTAGGCGTGCATCTTGTCGCTCACCGAGCAGCAAAGAGGGTCGAAAGATTGAGCAATGTTCAAAATTCAATCGCTGAACATCCTGCTCCAATTCACCCTTGACCCGATTGTAATAAACCAAAGATCCATTATTCGCACCCATAGCAGAAACCAGCAGTATATGACGCGCACCTTGTTGCTGAGTCACTTGGGCAAACGCCAAATTATAATCATGATCGATTTTATAAAATGCCGCCTTACTTCCAGCTTGCTTCTGAGTAGATCCGAGCGTACTAAATACATCGGCATCGGTAAAATCATATTGTGTAAGAACATTTTTGAGTTGCGTAAAATCAGCAATCTCAATCCAGCTTAATGATGTCGTTGAAATCGATGTTTCCAAAACACTCAAATCAAATCGCTGACGAACAACTGCATAAATTTCACTGTAATGGCCTGAAGTCAACAATTGCTTGACCAACTCACGTCCGACCAACCCTGTCGCACCGATAACCACAGCAATCGGTAAGGTTGAATTATTTTTTGCAGTATTGTTCAAAATCAAATCCTCGATAAAAGCAATTTCGTCGTTATCACATCAATACACGTATGCTAGCTGTTTTCATCAAGCGAAAGAGGATAGAATATAACGTGATTTTGTAAAAATATTGAACACGATAAAATTAACAGAGCGTTTAACTTGATTTAATCATTGCAACGCGGCATAATTCGCGCCTTAATTTGAACTACTAACACATTTAAGCGGCTTTATTGCTAGTTTTAATTGTGATGAAGTTAATTTACCCTATACAACTAAAGGAGTCGCTTGAGTGGCAAATTCAGCCCAAGCTCGCAAACGTGCACGTCAAAACGTTAAACAACGTCAACATAACGCTAGCCTACGTTCAATGGTTCGCACATACATCAAGAAAGTAATCAATGCGATCGCTACTGGCGAACACGCAACAGCGACTGCAGCTTACAAGCTAGCTGTTCCTGTAATTGATCGTATGGCTGACAAAGGCATTATTCACAAGAATAAAGCTGCACGTCACAAGAGCCGCCTAAACGGTCATATCAAAGCACTCGTAAAAGCATAATTTTTTTGCTTGAGTTGCTTCAAAAAAAACGTCCTTTATTGGGCGTTTTTTTATGTCTGTAAAATTACTCAAAGCCACATTAAAATCAAAAAAAAGCCCTGTGTTACCAGAACTTTTAATTAATCAATCAGAATTCGATATTAACTCGCCTTCAAACTCGCCAAAATATCCAACACAGTTTGCTTTGGTGACTCCGATTGCGTAATCGGACGACCTATCACAAGATGGCTCGCCCCAGCATTCATTGCATCAACTGGTGTGACAATCCGTTTTTGATCATCCGAATTACTTCCTTCAGGACGAATACCCGGCGTCACCAACAGGAAGTCATTCCCCAATTGAGCCCGCAACATCGCCGCTTCCTGTGCAGAACAGACCACACCTGCCAAGCCACTCTCTTGAGCCAGTTTAGCCAACCGCAGGACATGCCGCTCAGGAGTCTCAGTAATGCCAATATCGACCAAATCTTCAGCAGTCATTGAAGTTAATACAGTCACACCAATCAGATGTGTTATATAACCGCCCAATCTTAAACGTTCGGCGGCTGTTTGCATCATTTGACGACCACCACTCGCATGAACATTCACCATCCAAACACCCAAATCAGCCGCTGCTTGAACAGCATGTGCAGTCGTATTTGGAATATCATGAAACTTGAGATCCAAAAAAACCTCAAAACCGCGTGCATGTAAAGACTTTACAACTGCTGGACCCGCATAAGTAAAAAGCTCTTTTCCAACTTTCACGCGGCACTGTGCAGGATCAAGCTGATCAGCCAATGCCAGTGCTGCAGATTCGGAATGGGTATCTAATGCGACGATTAAACTCACGGGAATGAACTCTCTTAGATCAAAAATAATTAGAATACTTAATGTTCGCCAGCCCTTACTTCACGGATCATAAGGCTTTCAACAGGAATTTCTCTTATTATACCGTACCATCAGACCTAATGGTTTAATCTAGGCTCAACACACCCCCTACAATCCAAGATAAAAACGGGCAAAAAAAAGCCGAACTATACACTCGACTTTTTACAACCCCATCAATCATCACATCATAGGTGGCACAATCGTCACATCATCATGCTTAATAGTTGTAGGTGGTGCAGCAGACGCTGTTGCCGCAGCCGCAGCCGCTTGTATGTGACGCGCACGCACTAACTCTAACTCTTTATTCAAACGTTTGATTTCCCAACGGGTTTGAACGACGCGAAACACCAGAACACCCAGTAACAAACCAGTCATGACGCCAAGTACAAGCGTCATGACCAGCAGTAAACCTAGATTCATTGTTGGAATTTGAGCAAACAACAAATCAACTTGGGTATTAATACTGTTAGCAAGAACCAGTGCTAAGGAGTAACCAAACAGCGCAATTAATAATATGAGAAAAATAAATCGCATCGTCAATCTTCCTAAATTATATTTTGAAATAAACATAAACCACACTTAATTTATTTTAAGTACGGTCCGTTTATTAAGCGATATCCCTATGCGTTGGTATGCTTTTACACATAACCCAGACGAATTTATTTTTCGGGATTTACTGCATCACGCAAAGCTTTACCTGGCTTAAAGTGTGGTACAGACTTCGCATCAACTGCAACAGATTGACCTGTTTTTGGATTTCGACCAGCGCGAGCGGCACGGTGATGCAGTGCAAAACTACCAAAACCACGAATCTCAATACGATTACCATCAGTCAACGTATCCACCATTTGTTCTAGCATGACTT
This sequence comes from Moraxellaceae bacterium, assembly GCA_014378805.1. Lineage (GTDB taxonomy): Bacteria > Pseudomonadota > Gammaproteobacteria > Pseudomonadales > Moraxellaceae > Aquirhabdus. The sequence continues at coordinate 2,058 of JACMMY010000055.1, read as the reverse complement.
TGACAGCTTCTTCGATCGCAGGCTCAGATTGTTGATGATGCAGACCTGCCATGCGGTCAATAATGTCTGACTTATTTAATCCAGTAGTCATAGCTACGTCGCTCCATATACTTTTTTTGAGGGATAAATCCAAAACTTAACAAAACACTGTGAACCAAACAAAACACGATTATTAAGAATATATTGATCTTAAAAATCAATCCGAGCGAGCAGTAACAACTCCGCGATCAGAATAAAGCCCATAGGACAACATAACACCAAGAAGACAGCGCGTCTACCCTAAAATACTGCTGTTATACAATACTATAATCGAATTTACGCTGAGTCAAAATGGATCATATATTGGCATAAAAAACCCGCCTCATTGAGACGGTTCTTTTTCATTAGTAAAAACTAATTATTTTGCTTGAGCAGCTTTGATCAAGTCACCAATGGTTTTTACGCCAGTGCCTTCTTGTGCAGCCGCAGTAGCTGCTTTCAAGTTGCTAACCGCATCACGGTCTTCAGACTCATCTTTCGCTTTGATTGACAAGTTGATTGAACGAGTTTTACGATCAACGTTAATGATCTTCGCTTCGATTTCTTGACCAACAGTCAAATGCTTCGTTGCATCTTCTACGCGATCACGGTTGATTTCAGAAGCTTTCAATGTACCTTCGATATCACCACCGAGGTTAATTGTTGCGCCTTTTGCATCAACTGCAGTCACAGTACCTTTCACGATTGCACCGCGATCATTGGTCGCTGTGTAGTCATTGAATGGATCATTGCTCATTTGCTTAACGCCTAAGCTGATACGATTGCCTTCTGCATCAACAGACAGGATAACCGCGTCAACAGTGTCGCCTTTCTTGTAGCGGCGGATGGCTTCTTCGCCTTGCTCGCTCCAAGAAATATCAGACAAATGAACCAGACCATCGATGCCACCTGGCAAACCGATGAAAATACCGAAGTCAGTAATAGACTTGATGGTACCTGATACTTTTTCGCCTTTTTCATGCGCTTTAGCAAACTCATCCCATGGGTTAGCACGAGTTTGTTTGATACCGAGAGAAATACGACGACGTTCTTGATCGACTTCCAAAACCATTACATTGACTTCGTCGCCAATTTGAACGACTTTAGATGGATGAATGTTTTTGTTGGTGTGATCCATTTCAGACACGTGAACCAGACCTTCAACGCCTTCAGCGATTTCAGCGAAACAGCCGTAATCTGTCAGGTTAGTAATACGTGCAGCAACAATCGATCCTTTTGGATAATTGTTCATGATTGCTACCCATGGATCTTCACCCAATTGTTTCAGACCGAGGCTTACGCGGTTACGATCGCGGTCGAATTTAAGTACTTTAACAGTAACTTCTTGACCAACTTCAACCACTTCAGAAGGATGCTTGATGCGTTTCCATGCCATATCAGTGATATGCAACAGACCATCAATACCGCCCAGATCAACGAACGCGCCGTAGTCTGTGAGGTTCTTGATCAAACCAGTAACGGTTTGGCCTTCTTCCAACTTACCAAGCAATTGCTCACGGTCAGCTGAACTTTCAGCTTCCATAACTGCGCGACGGCTAACAACAACGTTGTTGCGTTTTGCGTCAAGCTTGATAATTTTGAATTGTTGATCGATACCTTCAAGATGTGTGGTATCGCGGATTGGACGTGTGTCAACCAGTGAACCTGGCAAGAAAGCACGAACTGGACCGATGTCAACAGTGAAACCGCCTTTAACTTTACCAGAGATGATACCGGTAACGATTTCTTGTGCATCAAATAGACGCTCAAGTTTAGTCCAAGTTTCAACGCGTTTAGCTTTTTCACGTGACAGTACAGTTTGACCCATACCGTTATCAAGTGCTTCAACAACCACATCAACTGTGTCGCCGATTGCAACTTCAAGTTCACGTGATTCGCTCAAGAACTCTTCACGTGGCACTACGCCTTCAGACTTCAGTCCAGTGTCTACAGTGACCCAATCGCTATCAATGTTTACTACTGTACCCTGAATCACCGCGCCCTTTTCGACCCGCTGCCCCGGCGCCACCAAGAGCTCCG
>JACMMY010000054.1 GCA_014378805.1 Moraxellaceae bacterium | reverse complement strand
GTTCGTCTCCCCCAATACGGGCACGCTGGTTGGTCACCCAAACGACATTCGCAACAGTCTCGCACGCCCTGTAATCAGCAGCAAAGTCGCCAGCGTTGGCGATTACCGCTTTGGTGCGCCGGTTGTTAATGGCGGACTGAACGCGCACAAAAATGGCTTTTGAACGCAGTTTTTGTACTGCCGGTGGCAAAGTTGAATGTCTCTTGTGCAGCGAAAGCGGGCATTCATCGAAATCTGGTGAATGGCCGGTTTGGGCCAGTAACGGACTGCGGTCAATGACCGGTATCGGGCACCTAATTTGGTAGCCGGATGTTGATTCCATCAGTTTTAGATTTCCCAAGGTCGATGACTTGGTAGGTGTTCAATTGGCTAGCTACTGAAGGCAATACAGGAACCTTTTCCTCTTGCTCCTATGCCGGCTGCGAGGCCGGTACAGAGATCCTTTTTTTACCACAGCTTGTGAGACTCAATACGGACGCTACTACCAACAACATATAGTAATTGTTCATGTCGTCCCTTATTAAATGATAATAAATTATCTTAATCATTGAGACAGATAAATTTCTTCACCAAAAGTCTGTTTTGTCAAAACTCGCTGGTAAATCTACAGTATAGCTCGTACCTCTAATTCAGCTTTTGGCGCATCAATCCAGAGGATGCAGCAACATAGAAATTTCCTTCCAGATCGACCGACATCGCATCAATTCTAAATCCTTGGCTTATGTTGCATGTAACGGGTCGGGATCGCCGCTCGTCAATACAATTTTGTGTACCGTCAACAATCATTCGTTTTTCATTAACTGGGACTGTCATGATTCCGTCCCCATAGTTGACAAAATAGTTACCGTGTCTATCGATAATACTTTTAAACAAATATTTCTCAGAGGCGTAGTGAATTCGTTGGATATTCGTTAAAGGCGGTGTACCTATAAAAATAGCGTGATAACCCTGAAGAAATATCTGGTCGCTGGCAGAAACGTAAACATCATATTTCTCAAATGGGTTCATGCGTGGGAATTTTTCTTTTTTCTTACCGCCGTTTGAGATACGTAGGATTTCTGATCCGGACACATAGACTGTTTCCGCTTTGTCGACCCCGAATTGCCAACCTTGCTCTGACTCTGACCAGTCAGTAAAGAAAGTCCAGTTGTCTCCACCATCCTTGCTTTTGTAAAGGCGGAAACCTCGCTGTCCTTGCATTGCAAGCCACAGTGTGCCGTTCGCCTGTTGAACCAAGTACTTGCATTGTTCTTGCGGTTGAATAAACACTTTTTTCCAACTTTGTCCACCATCACGACTTCGCGTAAGCAAGCCCTGACAAGCGAATACGGCATCTCTTTCTCCCACAAAAATAAACTCTGGATTGGAACAGCTTCCGGACTAAGAATATTACAAAATGTAGATTCATTTTTAACACAAAATAGTCTAACTACAAATTCAATAATCATTCTCGAAGATAATTTAGCACAAGAACTTTTATACGGTCAATTTATTACCGATATCGTAGTCGATGGAGCTAATAACAAATGGATTAGTACTGCAGGAGCTGG
>JACMMY010000053.1 GCA_014378805.1 Moraxellaceae bacterium | reverse complement strand
CGACCGCGGCAACCCGTTGCCACAGTTGATGCAACCGATCATTTCCCTGCCCCAGCTCACTTAGGCGTTGCAATTTCAAATTGGTTTGTTCTTGATCCACGATCACCCGCATACCTGAATCAAATGCCATAAACCACGTCATCCGATCGGTCAGATACAGCTCACTCAAACGCAAACCAAGAGGCGCAAACCACTGATTAATCTGCTGATACTGTTTCATCATGGCAAGTGACTGTGCTTCTGGGCCATGCAACAGCGGTAAATCAGCATGATCAGCCCGCGAAGCCTCAACAAACACCACCCCTTGCCCACTGAGCAGACGACCACTCCCCCAACGCGCAACGGGCTGACGCGGAATCACCCTTACCAACAAACCATCTGGCCAATGGCGCGTCACAGTGACACTCTCGACCCATGTCAAGCTAAGCGCAGCATCACGAATACTCACCAAATCTGCAGTAAAATAATTTTCATGCATCAAGGGTTGAATTTTTTGTTGGAGCAGGCGTTTTTCAGTCGCAGTGATCTCGCCAGTGACAATGATTTGAGCTACTGGCGCATTCAACAACCGATCAAAAATACCCCAGCCACCCATACCGCAAAGCACAAGCGCGATCACAAGCAAGAACCAGCTGCCTAAAACCGACAATTTTTCCCCGAATGTCCGCTGTGTTTCAGCCTTCGTTGAAAGGGGAATCGATCGGACTGAAATCGGTATCTGTGCCATCTTTATTCTAGTCTCAACCCACTTTTGCGCTGGTGATTACGGAGTTTTCCACGGCAAAACCCAATGTTTGACTTAAAATCGACACACACAAGTCAGCAAAGCTGTAACCCACTGCTTTGGCTGCCATCGGCACCAAAGAGTGATCCGTCATGCCCGGCACGGTATTCACTTCCAGCAACCAAAAACGACCTTGCATATCCTGCATCGCATCAATTCGTCCCCAGCCTGTTGCACCGACCGCGTCAAACGCACGCAGCGCCAACATTTGTAGTTCTTTTTCCTCAGCATCGGTTAAGCCTGAAGGGATGCCATAATGCGTATCATTACGCAGATACTTGGCTTGGTAATCATAGAACGCCACATCTTTTGGCGGTTCTAAACGAATCACGGGTAAGGCCTTTCCATTCAACATCACCACGGTAAATTCACGACCCGTAATCCACGCTTCCGCCATCACGACCGCATCATGTCCGCTCGCTTCACGGTAAGCAGGCTCAAGTTGCTCTGGCGTTTCAACTTTGCTCATGCCAATGCTTGAACCCTCATGCACAGGCTTGATAATCAGTGGCAACCCGAGTTCAGCAATCACCGCTTCATAATCAGTTTTTTCATCAAGCAGACGGTATGGCGCGGTTGGTAAGCCAATACCTTTCCACAGTTGTTTGGTCCGCGCTTTGTCCATACCCAGAGCAGATGCCAAGACACCTGAACCAGTATAAGGAATATTCATCCACTCAAGCACACCTTGAATTTGTCCATCTTCACCGCCACGACCGTGAAGCACAATGAAGGCACGATCATAAGACGCCAGTGCATTAATTGCGCGAATCGCAGGGTCGAAGGCTTCGGCATCAACACCTTTTGCCAAGAGTGCATCCAATACAGCTTGACCACTTTTCAGTGAAACTTCACGCTCACCCGATGTCCCGCCAAACAAAACCGCTACTTTTCCAAACTGTGCCATGCTGTTCAAATCCAATGTTTAACCTATACTCTCAGCGCCAAAAAATACGCGTACTTTTACCGACTCATCTTGACTGGATCATCCACTAACCCACCAATTTATCATGCGAGGACAAGTACGATCGATGTATTCTGTGTATATTTTTATGGCCCGATGCCATCTGACGATCACTTTACATGTAGTTTATGATTTTACCTGTAGATAAAGTTTATGCTGCACCAAATCGTTAGACACCGCACCGACATTTCCAGCGCCTTGTGTTAACAACAAATCACCTGCTTGTAACAAGCCTTGTAGTACTTTCGGCAACTGCTCATCGACGGGGTCTACCAAAATGGGTTCAACCTGACCGCGTGCGCGAATACTGCGCGCCAAACTGCGACTGTCTGCACCGACAATTGGTTTTTCACCCGCTGAATACACCTCCATCAGTAATATCACATCGACATGCGATAACACTTCTACGAAGTCTTCAAAACAATCCCGTGTCCGCGTGAAACGATGCGGCTGAAATAACATCACTAAACGGCGATCAGGATGACTTTGACGCGCCGCTTTGATCGTCACTTCAACTTCTTTTGGATGATGGCCGTAGTCGTCAACCAATAAAACACTACCCTCTTGATAAGCAAATTCACCTTGAATCTGGAAACGTCGACCTACGCCTGCAAAACCAGACAGCGCACGGCTAATCGCTTCATCACTCACGCCTTCATCAGTCGCAATACCAATCGCAGCAAGTGCATTGAGTACATTATGCATGCCGGGCTGATTGGTGGTGACGGTCATCGGTTCGCGATCACGACGCAACACTGTGAAGCGAGTTTGCATGCCGAGCTGAACCACATCAACTGCACGGATATCATTGCCTTCATTAAAACCATAGGTTAAATATGGACGGCCAACGCGCGGCAGCAACTCACGAATATTCGCATCATCACCACACAAAACGGCAAGTCCATAGAATGGCAAATTATGCAAAAACTCAATAAATGTATCTTTTAGTTTTTCAAAGCTACCGCCATAGGTTTCCATATGGTCAGCATCGATATTGGTCACGATCGCGGCCATCGGTTGCAAATATAAAAATGAAGCGTCACTTTCATCCGCTTCAGCGACCAAATAACGACTCGCGCCGAGTTGGGCATTCTTACCCATGCTATTCAACATGCCACCGATGACGAATGTCGGATCTAACCCTTCCTCCGCCAACATCATGGTCAATAGGCTCGTTGTCGTGGTTTTACCATGCGTACCTGCAACCGCAATGCCATGACGATAACGCATGAGTTCACCCAGCATCTCAGCACGGCGCACCAGTGGAATATGTTTTTCAATGGCTGCTTTGATTTCTGGGTTTTCACGGTCAATGGCAGTCGAAACAACCAACACATTCGCACCGTCTACATTTGCTGCATCATGTCCATAGAATACTTTCACGCCCATACTTTCAAGACGCTGTGTGGTTTCACTGATTTTTTGATCAGAACCTGACACGTCATAGCCTTGATTTTTAAGCACTTCGGCAATACCACACATGCCAGCGCCACCTATCCCAACAAAATGAATTCGCCCGATACGGCGCATTTCTGGAATTTCGATCAGACGACTGGTTTTACCATTCTTACCCGCAGCTTCTTTTGGTGTGGCTGCTAAGGTGGACGCTGTTGTCGGCATTTCCAACTCCATGTTTATATTGTGATACATCAATCAATTAAATTCGTTTTTGACCTAAATCAGTGTTTGGGTCAAAATCAATCAGAGTGAAACCACCGCATTTACAACTGCCGTTGTTGCATCAGGTTTCGCCTGCAGTCGTGATTTTTGCGCCATGACCAACAATGTTTCGCGATTCATTAGCGGACGGAGTTGCTCAGCCAACACCTCAGGCGTTAACGTGACCTGTGGACAAAGCAACGCGGCACCGACATCACTCAAATACCGCGCATTGGCGGTTTGATGGTCATCCACCGCATGGGGCAATGGCACAAATACCGCAGGCAAACCGACCGCCGCCACTTCAGACACGGTCAACGCCCCACCGCGGCAAATGATGAAATCTGCTTTGGCATACGCCGCTGCCATATTATCGACAAAAGGCAGCACTTCAAAGCTGAGATGCGGCGAAGTCAGTGCCTGATAGCGCGCCAAAGTCTCATCCACTTGCTTTGCACCACACTGATGACGAACATGTATCACTTGATTGGTCGAGGTTAACATGGCTAATGCGAGCGGAATACGTTCATTCAACGCTTGTGCACCAAGTGATCCGCCGATCACGAGGACTTGAATCGCGCCCTGACGTCCTTCAAGCCGCGCAGCAGGTTCAGCAACATCCAGTATCTCTGCACGTACAGGATTACCCGTCGTTTGAACTTTTTTAGACGGTGCAAAAGCTTGCGGAAAAGCTTGTAAAACAGTGGTCGCAATCCGTGCTAATTGTCGATTGGTCATACCGGCAATCGCGTTTTGCTCATGAATAACGAGTTTGATCCCAAGTAATCGCGCGGCCAAGCCACCTGGCCCTGCAACATAACCCCCAAAACCCACCACCACATCAATCTTTAAAGCACGCATGAGCCGCATCGCAGCTAGCGTGGCTTTGATAATTTTCAACGGTGCTGCAATCAGACGTCGAATACCATTACCGCGTAAACCTTGGATATCAATCGGATATAACGGGATACCTGACGAGGGCACCAATCGATGCTCCATACCTGACAAGGTCGCCAGCCAATGCACGTCAATCCCTTGCACGCGCAACTTTTCCGCAACCGCCAGCGCAGGAAAAATATGCCCACCTGTCCCAGCCGCCATGACCATCACATTCTGGACACGTTTAGGTGATAAAACGTGTGATTGAGTTTGATTATTCAATACCAAGTTAACCTATGATTGAGTGCAGATTATGCCGCGATGATGAGGAAAAGAGCCGACCTAATATAGTGCGCTCAACATTCGCCATGATACCTGTTTGTAGGGGTATGTTTGAAGAGATTCTTTGAATTTGACCGATCAAAGGTGGGTGATTATGAGCTTTTATTGAAGGGAATCGGTCATCTGTTATTTTTCCGAGACTTTTTGAAAAATAATCGTGCTTTTTTGGCCTGTGATGATGCACAGAGTGATTCAGAATCTTCTTAAAATGGAGTATTGTATTCACTAGATTGCTGAAAAACGACAGAAAACACAGCACTCAAATTCATCAGAAATTTTTTAGAAACTATTCAAAACAAGCACGGACTCAGTTGAGGTTTTATCATGACATTTTCAATTTATAGCGTCCTTATTCCACCCGTTAAACATATCCTAGAAAATCAATCCAAGATTCTCGACAAAGCTGCGGCATACGCAGAAGCTCAGCAAATTGATCCTGCAAAGTTATTGGCGGCACGTCTTGCACCCGATATGTTTCCACTCAGCCGACAAATACAAATCGCTTGCGATATCGTCAAAAAAGGCGCAGCGCGCTTGGCCGCAGTTGAAGCGCCTGTTTTTGAAGACAATGAAAGCACCATTCCTGAATTACAGGAACGCATTGCCAAAACGATCGCATTCTTGGAAAGCATTCACGAAAGTGACTTTGTTGGCACAGAAAAACGCGCCCTTAAAATCCCCATGGGGCCAGAAATTATTATGGATTTTACCGGACAAGATTATTTGAATCAGTGGGTATTGCCTAATTTTTACTTTCACACTACGACAGCTTATGATTTATTACGCCAGCAAGGTGTGACGCTCGGCAAACGAGATTTTTTAGGTTAATGATCCAAGCGATACCAAAATCGGAGACCACCACAATGCACGACCCAATCAATCACCGAGACATTCTTCAGTTTTGGTTCGAAGAAACAACACCCGCGCAATGGTTTAGTAAAGACGATGCATTTGATGCGACGATTCGTTCTCGGTTTGGCGCGCTGCACGCTCAAGCAACGGCGGGTGAACTGGCGCATTGGCGTAATTTTGGCGTGCATGGTCGATTGGCTGAAATCATCGTCATGGATCAATTTTCAAGAAATCTCTACCGAAATAACGCTCGCCAATTTGCATCGGATACCGTTGCACTCGTGCTGGCTCAAGAAATTGTGACCAGCGGCTTTGATCAAAAGCTAGAACCGACGGAACGTGCGTTTATTTATTTGCCTTATATGCATAGTGAGTCGCGGCTGATTCACGAAGAAGCCTTGTTACTCTTTACGGATTTAGGATTGCAGCAAAATTTGGATTTTGAATATAAACACAAAGCGATTATTGATCGTTTTGGCCGTTATCCACATCGTAATGAAGTGCTTGGCAGAGTTTCAACTGAAGAAGAAATTGAATTTTTGAAGTTGCCTGATAGTCATTTTTAAGCAAATTATTCAGTTCGACTTAAACGATTCACAACATTGCTTAAGTCGAACGGTTCTATGCTTTTTCTTAATGTAGATCACGCCCATCGTAATGCTTCACTTTCAACGCCGATATATCGACACCTTCGAGACAACGGACATTGATTGCCGCCATTTGTTGACCATCTGGCGCGGGCGCTTCGCCAAAGGGATGAATGCCGCATGTTGGACAAAACCGATGTTGGATGACGTGTTTATTGAAGGTATAGGTGCTCATGTTTTCTGGTGGTGTGAGCAGCTTGATTGAGTCGCGTGGCACAAACCACATCAACGTGCCTTTGCGTTGGCACATTGAACAATTACACGACATGACTTCTGGAATGTCACCTTCAACTTCGAAGGCGATCTGACCACAATGACAACTTCCTTGGTATTTCATGGCACAGCTCCATTTTTATTAGTTTGAAAACTATCATACGCTTAATTGAGAATTGGGTGAATTGACTCTACATTGACAGTATTTTTTTAATGAATTGACAGTTTGTGATCTTCATTTTTGTAGACTAACATCAAGCTAATCTCATACAGCACCCAAATTTATGTTCAATCTTGCCCTATCCGAAACCAACAAGAAACTCATCAATGAGTATCGATTGAAACGCTCTCAATTTTTGGAAATGATGAGACGATCTTGGCGTCTGATCTTAGGTGTCGTGTTATTTTCGATATTCGTCTCATTCGTACTCACCTTGATCTTGCCAAAGAAATGGGAAGCCTCAGCGACGCTACAAATTGCCAAACTACCCTCACTCGCGGGTGATATCACATCTGTAGAAGCTCCTCTACAAAGTATAGAAAATATCAATCAAATTGGATTTAAAGAAAAAATTCTCAATGACTTACAATTACCTACACAGAAGGGGCAAGATCAGCGTAGTGATATTTTATTAGACACCCTCATCGCCAGTCCGATTAAAAATAAGGAATGGATCAATATCTCTGTGTCCGCTTACAGTCAGCAGGATGCGTTAAAGAGTATTCAAACCGCGATTTCTGAACTCCAAGCAATGCATGCGCCAATGACAACGCCTAGCAAGGATCGTCTGAGTCAAGAATTGCAGACCGTCAATCACATTCTATCTATAATTAACAATAACATTTCAGCACTCAACCATCAGTTGTCACGAGGCAGGGCGTATTCAGCTGCGACTAAACTTCTACAAGCCAAAGAGTCGAGAAAAAGAGCGTTGCAATTACAACAAGCCCAACTCAATACTCATTTAGCATTAATCGATGAACTTGCAACAAAACCCATTTATCCGATTAACAATCCAGACAAACAGACATTTCCAAATCGTATTGTTTTCTTAATCTTGGGTGCTCTATTGGGATTATTATCTGGCATCGGAATCGCATTGTGGAAAGATAAAAAATAAGATCAACGTGCATTTCAGCCCGCGTAGGTCGCAATATGCTAAAGCGCATTGCACCAAATAACTCTTACAGGCGCATTTTTAATGTATTTACGACAGTTTTTGTGAACTGTAATCAATGCAGGGGAAGATTTCGAATTGAGGATGGTGCAATGCGCTAAGGCTCATTGCACCCTACATTTACTAATGCGAGTAGTGGATTATTGCAATGAGCAAACAGACACATCAATAGCAAATTTTATTGCCCCCTTCTCATCTTTAAAGTGCGTAAAATCACTTTTTACACCGCGCTCTTGGTAGTACACCTCGTAGCCAATACTAGTTTTGATACAGTACCAGCCATCAAAAGTTTTCGGCGTCCAATGCAGCCAATTACCATCAGCATTGAACTCGCGGAGTTTTGATGAGAAATCTGGCACTAGCTGCCACAGTTCATCAAAGCGTGAAATTTCGCCACTAAGTTTCTCTTTCACTACACTTTCGAGAAAATCACTTATGTACATAGCAATCTGACAACTCTTATTAAATGAACTTCAACAATAAGGCGCAATATTCTTCATAGCCCACAAGGGTGCAATAAGCCAAAGCGCATTGAACCAAGTAACTCTTACACACTAATTTTTAATTTTTTATGTATTTACAACAATTTATTTTGAATTTATTGCTGCGTCAAATCCGCATAGCAAAGATATCAAAGTATCTGCCTCATCGTATCCGTCGAAGTTACGAATTGCGGCAACACTGACTTGACTGCTCTTTGGAAGGTCTTTTGAAACTAAGGCTTGACGTGCATTTGGTAAAAATACTGCTACTAGCCACTGCTCAAATGGCATTTGCTGGTATCCAAATGCTGAACGGACTTGCGTAGGACTGCCAACAAATGCGTCAAGAAACCCTAATTTTCTTAATTCAGCCTCAATTTCATCAAGTTTTACCGCAATATCTTCATAACTCATTATCTAGCGCCCAGCTTCCAACACCTCAAACAAATCATCCGCAATTGACGTCCCATACGCCGCATCAATCTCACGCACACACGTTGGACTCGTGACATTGATCTCCGTCACATACTCACCAATCACATCCAACCCCACAAAAATCAAACCCTTCTCACGCAACACAGGCCCAACTTTCGCCGCGATTGCACGGTCCTTTTCAGTTAACGGTCTTGCCTCGCCACGGCCGCCAGCCGCGAGATTGCCACGCACCTCGCCATTCTGTGGAATACGCGCCAAACAATACGGTACAGGCTCGCCATTGATCAGCAAAATGCGCTTATCGCCATCGACAATCTCAGGAATATATTTCTGCGCCATAATCGGCAACTGACCGAGATTCGTCAGCATTTCCAAAGTTGAACCGACATTCGGCACACCCGTTTGCAAACGGAAAATCCCCGAACCGCCCATGCCATCCAACGGCTTCACGATAATGTCGCCATGCTCCGCCAAAAACTCACGAATCAGCGATTGCTGCGACGTCACCAACGTTGGCACCATCAGCTCAGGAAATTGCGTTGCGAAAAGCTTTTCATTGCAATCACGCAAGCTCTGTGGACGATTGACCACCCACGCGCCTTCACGCTCGGCCTGCT
>JACMMY010000052.1 GCA_014378805.1 Moraxellaceae bacterium | reverse complement strand
TATCTAAATCTCCCTTACTACGCTTCGCTTCGTCTTGCGAAGCAGTGCTTCTCAAGGGGAAGACATCACAGCAAAAGCACTTAAAAAATCTAAAGAATGGAAAATAGAATGACAACTTTACTCGCGTTACAACCTGCGGCAGCGGCGACATTGACACGTTGGCATGAGATGGTTGCGGCAGAAGACCTGTCGGAATTACCGACACTACTGGCGAATGATGCTCAGTTTCGCTCGCCCGCTGTGTTTAAGCCATACAGCGGTGCGCCTGTGGTGAATTTGATTCTAAACACAGTGCTGCAAGTATTTGAGGAGTTTGAATATCATCGTCAATTTGCAACGCCTGATGGTCTGAATGCGGTGCTTGAGTTTAAAGCCAAAGTTGGCGACAAGGCAATTCATGGCATCGATATGATTCGCTTCAATGAAACAGGTCAGATTACTGACTTTGAAGTGATGATTCGTCCGCTTTCTGCGCTGCAAGCATTGGCGGCTGAAATGGGTAGTCGTTTGGCGGCGTTTATGCCTGCGAAGTAGGTTTTTTTCGGTTCTAAAAAAAGCGTGTTCTGCTTGTCGAAACGCGCTATTTTTTGTTTTGCACAACTCCTACGATCTATACGATTTATAAATATATTAGTAATCATGGTTTTGGACATGTGCGATATTTTAATGAATCTTGGACTGTAGGTATGATTAGTGATACTGTTCAAAAAATTTGATCTAATAATAATTTACAAGAAGGTGACATATGGATAATGGAAAAAGTTTGGACATTCTAGGGGTAAAGCCTATAGCAGACTCCATAAATGTTGTTGTGAAAGGCGGCGTCGATGGTGCATCTTCGTTCTTAAGCAGAATATGTCTTCCTGCGGCTGAAGAATTCGGCCTTCTTTTAAGAGATAAAGTCAGTGCTTGGCGAGCACAAAATGCTGTCAACATTGCTAGCAAAGCTAAGACCCTCTTAGATGGGAAATTAAAGCAAGTTATCTCCGCACATCCAAGAATTGCTTACTCGATCATAGAAAATGGCTCGTGGGCAGAAGATGATTTCATGCAAAACTTCTGGGCAGGATTACTAGCATCATCATGTACAAAAGATGGTCGAGATGAAAGCAATCTCATCTTCATCAACCTTTTGTCACTTTTAACAAAGCATCAGGCCAAGCTGATTATGCACATTTGTGAGAATGCCAGCATCTACAAAAGCCAAGCTGGCTTTATTTATGCGGATCAGCTTTCCATAGAAGCAGAGAAGCTGTTCAATATCACAGATATATCTGATTTTCACCAGTTAGACAGAGAGCTTGACCACTTGAGAAGCGTAGAATTAATTTGAGGAGGATTTTTTCCAGAGCATACGAATGCTGACGTAACTCCCACGTCTCTTTGCTTGCAATTGTATGTGCGTAGTCAAGGCTATATTGGCTCTCCAGTTGATTTCTTTAAAGCAGAAGAGAAATCAACTCCGTAGCTCTAGCAAACTGCTTATCTCAAAACAAAAAAACCCCACTCAATGAGCAGGGTTTTCTTTTTTACAAATCACATCGAAGCAAGCCTTACGCCTCTACTTTCGTTTCCAACGCTGCGACTGCATTGTCTTCAATCGCTGCGCCGTATTTCTTCATCAACTCTTCGCGTTTTGAAGGCAGGATATTTGCCTTGCTGAGGTCGCCGTTATAATGTTTAGCCACACGCTTATCCATCATCTTGAACCAAATTGACGGAAAGTACGCTGGCAACAACATCGACGCATAACCTGACGGCAATTGCGGCGTGTCCTCAAAATGACGCAACGCTTGGAAGCTACGTGTTGGATGCGCGTGATGGTCAGAGTGACGTTGTAATTGATACAAGAACAAGTTCGTTACCACGTTATTGCTGTTCCAGCTATGTTCTGGACGTGTGCGTTCATAAGTACCGTCTTCTTTCTTGCCACGCAACAAACCGTAGTGTTCAACGTAATTGATCACTTCAAGCAAGCCAAAGCCATACACCGCTTGAATCCCAATAAACGGAATCACTTTACGTCCAAAGATCGCAATCATGGTGGTATATAAGCCAGCACTCATTGCCCAGCCTTGTAGCAACTCATTATCCAGCGACCACCAACCTTTACCGCGACGCGTTAAACGTGCTTTTTCGATCTTAATCGCAGATTTGAAGCTACCAATCACAGTCCGTGGTAGGAACTGCCAGAATGTCTCGCCCATTTTTGAGCTGGCTGGATCTTCTGGGGTTGCAACGCGCTTGTGGTGACCATACGGATGCTCAACGCGGAAATGACCATAACCTGTTGGCGCAAGGGCCATCAACGACAACATTTGATCTGTTTTATTCGATTTATGACTCAGTTCATGCGCGGTATTGATCGCAATACCGTTCATTGCGCCAATCGAGAGTGCCAAACCTAATTTATCGGCAATTGGTGTCGTTTTACGCGTGTATAAGTATGCACCCAAGAACAAAACCACATATTGTAGTGGAATAAAGGCTTTAACAATTCGAGCATAATACGGATCGTTTTCGAGTTTCGCGATGACATCTTCTGGCGGATTATTTTTATCATCACCAATAATACGATCAATCATCGGAATCACAACATGAATTAAAATCGGGCCAACCCACGCCATGCCACGCATTTTTTTCGGCGCAACACGATAGATCAAGAGTGCGCCAATACCCAAAACTGGAACCGCCGGGCTCAATACCCACAGATAACGTTTCGCATCAACCCATGGTTGTGAGGTTGCTGTGTTAGAATCTTGAGCCGAAAGCATATCAATTGGAGTTTGTGCGTTCATTGAGAACTCTACCTGTCTTTATTAAGTGCATCAATTATTGTGCAAACTTGATGACATAAATAGTTGTCAGCGTCCAAAAAACTTATGCTAAGCACTCTATTTTGTTAAACTTATCGCCATCGTCCAGAAAAACATTGCTAGAATCCAGATTACCCAAACAACCAAGGTGACTCTTTGTTTTGAAGGTATTATTTGCGACTCACAGTATTTTTTACCTCAACACATGATTCTTAATGTATAACACTTAGTATGAAATCGATATTATAAGATGATCCATGGACGCACTTAGTCATATTCTTGAAGATATTCCGATCAGTCAAGCTGAATACGTTTATATCAGCGGACGCGGAAATTGGTTAATTGAACAACCTCAACAATCGGCCATGGTCATTTATGCCGTGACTGCTGGTGAAGCGTATCTTTATCTTCATGATAAAAGTATTAAATTAGAAGCTGGTGGCATCCTTTTAATGCCGTCTGGCGTTCGACATCAGACCGGCTTCCCTGATTCAAAACACAGTCTCTCAACACCTTATCTAGCGACGCCTGACAGATTAACTTTTGGAGGTCATGATAACCCTCTGCAATACACAGGTGAAGGAAATACGCATGCTGTGGTTCTCGCCGTGCGTTGCTTGATTGATGCTGAAATGAGTCGTCCAATCCTGTCTGCACTCCCCGATTGTTTTTTACTTCACGGTGAAAACAATCAATCGATGCCCGCGTGGTTGCAATTGGGTTTGCAATTTCTTGGGTTAGAGAC